>DXGW01000073.1 GCA_019113665.1 Candidatus Alistipes excrementipullorum | reverse complement strand
ATCAGCCACGCATAATATAGGCACGGTACTCCTTCAGGAGTCGGCCGTGAAGATAGATGCCGTTGTCAGGGAGTCGGTGTCGACACGTACGACGCAAATGGGAGATACGTTGTCGTATAATGCCGACGCATTCAAAAGCGCCCTCGATGCCGACATGGCTACTCTGCTCAACAAGATGCCCGGAATATCGGTCTCGGGCAATACCATCGAGGCGCAGGGCGAGCAGATCAAAAGCGTCTATGTCGACGGCAACGAGTTTTTCGGGGGCAGTGTCGAACAGGCCCTGCAGACCCTGCCGGCGCAGGCCGTTGAGCGCATCGAGGTCTACGACCGTTTGAGCGAGACCGGCCAGGCTACGGGTATAGCCGATGGCGGCGGAGGCAAGGTGATCAATATCATTACGCGTGGATCGTTGAAGCACAGCCAGTTCGGAAAACTGCATGTCGGAGCCGGATATGAGCCGACGGCCGATCCTGTCATTACGGCCAAGGCAAAATATACGGGTGGCGGCGCCGTGAATATCTTTGACGGGGACCGGCGCATGTCCGTCATGGCCCTGGTCAACAATCTCAACAAGCAGAACTTCTCGTCGGACGACATAAGCATATCGAGCAGCAGCAACCGCAACAACGCTTCGCGCAACTATTCGGTCAATACCCAGAGCGGTGTGGGCACTTCCCAGATCGGGGCGTTCAACCTTACGGACAAGTGGGGTCGCCGCAAGAATTTCCGCTTCGACGGCACGCTCTTCTTCAACCATACCGATGCGCGCAACCGCCATACGATAGACCGCTGGTACGAGGATCCGGCCAAGAAGGATACGATGGCCATGCTGGTGTTCTCGAACCCAGACAACTATACGGCCCGTTTCCGCTCGCGCATGGAGTGGGACATCGTGCCGAAACACAGGCTTATATTCATACCAAATATTACGTTTGCCGACAACTCCTCCATCAATATGACGAATGCCATGCGGTGGGGCGAATCGGGATACCGGCGCATGCCGAGCGGGAATAACGGTTGGTCGCGCAGCCTTAACATGAGCCTGTACGGCCAATACCGGGCGTTGTTCGCAAAGCCGGCGCGCATGCTGGTCGTCGATTTCAGTGTATGGCGCAACCGCAACCGCAACGGCCGCAAATATTACTCCAACGGCAAGGGACGTAGCGACATGAACGACCCGATGCTGACGACGGTTGATACCACATATACACGCTCGGCTGGAAGGACAGCCTCCACGGGTGTCTATACGACGCTTACCTACCGCGAGCCGATAGCGAAGCATGCGCAGGTGAGCTTCATATACCGGCCGTATGTCAATGTACGGCAACGTGACTACAACCAGTATTCGACGGACCGTACCTATGAGATCGACGAAGAGAGCCGCAACAAGTACACGTCGAACGATTCGCGCAGTTCGTTCATGTATCAGCGCGGGGGCGTGGCTTTCCGTTATGCCCGCAAGCGCAACTGGGCTACGGTCAGCGCGCTGTACCAGTACACCGAACTCTCGAACCGTGACCATACCAATACGACACGCAGTCTGCACGGCTATCATCACCTGATATACAATGCCACGTTGCAGTGGAGTTTCGACCGCAGCAACTCGATGCGCATAAGTCTCAATTCGGACGTGCGGCCTCCGGGCATGGGGCAGTTGCAGGATTTCTACAACGTTTCCAATTCGCAGTACATCTCACGCGGTAATTCGGGACTGAAACCCTATTACGAGCAGACCTTCTTTGCACGTTACACACGTTCGGTCGCGAGCAAGGGACGTACGTTCATGGTGATGTTCCAGGCGCGCAATATCATGGACTACATCGCGTCGAGCATAGATTTCTCGCCGGAGGGCGGAATTCAGGTCGGGGACAAAACCTATTACCCGATACAGTTCACGCAGCCGGTAAACATGGACGGGTACTGGCGGCTGACGGGGCGCATGAGCGTCGGGTTGCCGATAAACCCGTTGAGGTCGAATCTCAACCTTACGGGCGGCGTCGACTATTCGACTACCCCGACCCGCGTGAACGGTGAACGCAACCTTATCGAGAACATGAGTTACTCGCTCAACATGGTGCTGGGCAGCAACATATCCGACAAGGTGGACTTTACCGTATCGTGGAACGGAGCATACAATACTGTTTCCGGGTCGCTGTCGGCATTCGACAACAACTATTTCATGCATAAGGCATCGGGACAGGTCAAGCTGGTGTTCAGGTACGGTTTTACCTTTACGGCCAACTGCCTTTTCACCCAGTACATAGGCATGACGAACGGCTTCAACGACAGTTTCGTACTGTTGAACATGTGGCTCGGCAAGAAGTTGTTCCGCAGCGGCCTGGGTGAGGTGCAGGTAGGCGTAAACGACCTCTTCAACGACAACATGTCGTTCGGGCGCAGCGTATGGGCCGGATATTCGCAGGTCCGTTACAATTCGGTGCTCGGCCGGCACTTCCTGGTGCGGGTTGTCTACAACCTGCGGCATCTTTCCGGAGGCAAGGCATTCCGCCAGCGCAAGGACCTTGTACTCAAGATGGTCCGGAACCCCTTCGAGAAGACGGCAAAGTAGCCTCTGCCGAATTAATGATTACAGCCCGACGGCAATGGCTGCTGTCGGGCTGCGGTATTTTACCGGCACTAAGGCCTTGTCACTGTTTCGTGTCGAGTTGCGAAAGGGCGAATGCGTAGGCACCGACGGATATGGCCTTGCTGGCACCCATCTTCGAGACGGTTACCCCGGTGCGTTTCATCGGGTCGAACGCCACGGTCTTGTCCGTGCCGTAAATCTTCAGTTCGCGCTGTTCGCCTCGTGCGAACTCCGCAAACTCCTGTTCGTCGTCGAGGTCGAACACACGCATCTGTACACGTCCGATCTCATCTCCGCCGAGCGTATGGATCGTGCTGCGTAACTCTTTCAGCAGCGAAGGCATGATGTATTTGCGGGCTGCGGTGATTCCGCCGCCGATTACTATCAGCCCGTCGACAAGCGTTACGGCCTCTGCCATGGCACGGCCTGCGACTTCACCCATCTCGGCAAAGGCCGCACGGGCTGCCTCCGCGTCGCCTTCGCGTTTGCCCTCGGCGATCTCGAATATCTCCCTGGGTTCGAACGAATGGCCTTTGTCGGCTGATTTCTCGCCGTACACGCGTTTTACGGCACGGACCGATACTCCCTCCTCGACTATGATGCCGGGCATGTTGCGGTGTGGCAGACAGAATGTCTCGACGCACGAGTTGTCGCCGCGGTTGAGGCGGTTGTCTACTACCATGCCTATCCCGAATCCGGTACCGAACGTATATCCGATCAGGTTTTTATAACGTTTGCTGCTGCCGGCGGCTTCGAGCCGTGCGTTTATCTCGGGCAGTACGCCGCACAGGGCCTCCCCGTAGGCGAAAAGGTCTCCGTCATTGTTGATGAATACCGGTATGCCGAAATGCTCTTCGAGGAATGGCCCCAGCGCCACTCCGTCGCGGAACGACGGGAAGTTGGGCAGATATCCGCCGCCTATTATGCCGTGCGGGTAGTCGGCCGGACCGGGGAAAGCGAAACTTATGGCTGCGGGCTTGCGCTCGCCGAGTGCCGCGATGATGCGGCTGAAACCTTCGACCATGGTCTGCATGCAGAGGTCGAGATTCTGTGCCTGTGACGGCAGCGTTACCGGTTCGACGATGAACTCGCCGGCCTGCATCGCTCCGAAAACGAGGTTGGTACCTCCGGCATCGAGGGTGATGACTATGCGTTTGTCGTCTGTGTACATGTTCCTGTTGTCATGCGCGTTTGTGCGTATGACTCTACAAATGTACAAAATTTACGTCAAAGCCGGCCGCCTCCCCATAAATAATGGCCATTGCCGCGGGTGAAAATACCAACTTGTGGCGATTGCCCGACTTTCGGCGGTACGGTATTTTTGTGCCGAAATCAATCGGTTATGTCCAATAGACTGAAATGGCTTGTGATTCTGTTGTCCGTGAGTGTGTTCCGGGTGAACGCCGCGGCACCCGCACGTTTTTCCGTGTCTGGGGCCGTCGTTGCGGCGGACAGCCGCGAGCCTGTTGCCGGGGCCGTCGTCACGGTCGAGGGCAGCGGCCTGTGGGCCGTGGCCGACCGTAACGGGGAATTTGTCATCGGGGGAGTGCAGCGCGGGCGATATGCGATTTCCGTTGCATCGCTCGGTTACGTCACATATGTCGGGGATATCGAGGTCGCGAATGAAGTTATGGGTTTGAAAATAGACCTCACACCCGACAACCTCGAGATAGACGAGGTGGTGGTCACGGCCCGTGAGGCTCACGGTGCCGCGACTACCGTCCGCACCATAGGCTCCACGGCGCTCGAACACCTGCAGATGCTCAACGCCTCGGACGTGGCGGCGCTGCTGCCGGGCGGCAAGACCGTAAATCCCGACCTTATGACGGACAATGTCTTTTCGCTGCGCGGCGGCGGGACCGATGTCGGCAATGCCTCGTTCGGCACGGCCGTCGAGGTCGACGGCGTAAGGCTTTCGACCAACTCATCTTTCGGTGACATGACCGGCGCCAGTACGCGCAACATTGCATCGTCGAATGTCGAGTCTGTCGAGGTCATCACGGGGGTGCCGTCGGCTGAGTACGGCGACATGA
>DXGW01000072.1 GCA_019113665.1 Candidatus Alistipes excrementipullorum | reverse complement strand
AAAACGGCTATCTCGTTGCCCGCGACGGTGTCGCAGGCGGCTGGCAGGCCACATGGGGAATATTTGCCGCATACGCGCTCGTCGTTGCGCTGGTATTCACCGTCGCCTTCAAATACAAGCACACCCCCGCCGCTTCAAAGAAATAGGCTTACAGATAAAACACATGTCAAGTACCCGCAGCCTTTTGTCAGGCTGCGGGTACTTTATTGCCCGAGCCGTCACACCACGGCCGAACCCGCTGTCATGCGCTCGATTCAAACGGCCGAACGCCTCATACAAAGAAAGGCCGGACATCGCATGATGTCCGGCCTTTCCATGACCAATATCGGGCTGGTTACTCCTCCTTGCCGAGCTGCATCTTGTCGATAAGAGCCTTGGTCTGCGGCTTGTGACCGCGGAACTTGACATAGAGCTTCATCGGGTGCTCCTTGCCGCCCTTCGACAGGATATTCTCGCGGAACGAATCCGAAACTTCGCGGTTGAATATACCCTTCTCCTTGAAGAGCGAGTATGCATCGGCAGCAAGCACCTCGGCCCACTTGTAACCGTAATAACCGGCGGCATAACCTCCAGAGAAGATATGGGTAAATGCCGGAGCCATGGCCGTACCCTCGACTACGGGCAGTACCTGTGCGGGAGCCATCGAAGCTACCTCGAATGCCTCGACATCACCGGTATAGGGCTCGGTCAGCGTGTGCCATGCCATGTCGGTAAGGCCGAACGACAACTGGCGGACGTTCGCATAGGCGGCCAGATAGTTCTGTGCGGCGACAATCTTCTCGACGAGTTCAGCCGGAATGGGCTCGCCCGTCTCGTAATGTTTAGCCCACAGGTCGAGATACTCCTTCTCGGTAGCCCAGTTCTCCATGATCTGCGACGGGAGTTCGACAAAGTCGCGATATACGCTCGTACCGTTCAACGACTCGTACTTGCCCTCGCCCAGCATGCCGTGCAGTGCATGTCCGAACTCGTGAAGGAATGTCTGGAACTCGTCGAATGTCAGCAGCGAAGGTTTGCTCTCGGTGGGCTTCGTAAAGTTCATCACCAGCGACACGAGAGGACGGGTCTCCTTGCCGTCTACGATCTTGGCGCCGCGGAACTCGGTCATCCATGCACCGGCACGCTTCGATTCGCGCGGGAAGAAGTCGAGATAGAGCACCGCCATGAACTTGCCCTTGTCATCGGTAACCTCATAAGCCGTAACATCGGGGTGGTAAACCTGTATGTCGTCACGCTGCGTGAAGTTCAATCCGTAGAGCTTGTTTGCGAGAAGGAATACACCCTCCTTGACATTCTCAAGTTTCAGATAGGGCTTTACCAGTTCATCGTTGAGTTCATATTTCTCGTGCTTGTACTTCTCGGAGTAGTAAGCCCAGTCCCAGGGCATCACGTCTCCCTCAAAGCCGAGCGAATGGGCATAGTCGTTGATCATTGCATAGTCCTTGTCGGCATACTCCTTGGTTTCGTCAAGCAGTTCCGCAAGGAATGCGTTCACGGTTTCGGTATTCTCGGCCATGCGGTTTTCAAGGACGTAATCGGCATAGCACTTGTAGCCCAGCTGGTTTGCGATTTTCAGGCGCAACTCGGCTATACGCTTGAGCGTGGCCGTATTGTCGAACTCGCCACCGAGGGCACGCGAGTTGCTTGCACGCCACAGCTGCTCCTTGAGATCGCGCTGCGTCGAATAGGTCATGAACGGCAGATAGCTCGGATACTGGAGCGTCACGGTCCAGCCCTTCTCCCCGCGGGCCTTGGCTTCGAGAGCCATGCTCTCCCTGACGAAATCGGGCAGTTCCGCAACCCTCTTCGGGTCGGTTATGTTGAGCGTGAAGGCGTTGGTCGCCGACAGCGAGTTCTGTCCGAACTTGAGCGTCAGGGCCGACAGTTCGCTCGTATATTCACGGTAAAGTTCCTTCTTGTCATCGGGAAGGTCGGCGCCGCTGCGTGCAAAACCCTTATAGGTATCCTCCAGCAGTTTCTTGTCCTCCTTCGAGAGGCCGAATCCCGGGTGCTCGTATACCGCCTTCACACGGGCGAAAAGTTCCGGATTCAACGCTATGTCGTTCGACAGTTCGGTCAGTTTGGGCTGAATATCGAGCGCTATCTGCTGCATCTCGTCCGAAGTATCGGCTTCGAGCAGGTTGTAGAAAATGCCTTCGATACGGGCAAGAAGCGCACCCTGGCGTTCGAGCGCTACGATCGTATTGGCGAACGTAGGTTTCGCGGGGTTGTTCACTATGGCGTCAAGCTCGGCCCGAGCCACGGCTATGGCCGTCTCAAATGCGGGCATGTAATCGGTAACCTTGATCGAGTCGAACGGCGGTGTCTGGTACGGAGTGTCCCACTCGGCCAGCAACGGGTTCGACGTATCTATTTCGGGCAGCTGAGCTACCGGCATCGAATTGTCGGCGCAGCCTGCCGCAAAGGCTGATACATACATAAACATCAAAATTTTCGCTGTTGAGTTCTTGAAATTCTTCATAAATCTATCTTTTTACTGATTTCTTCTTCATAAGTTCGGGTGACTTGTTTTCGGCCGGGGCAGCTTCCGGAGCCTGTTCCGGCTTTACGGCAGATTCCGGCCCCTCTTCCTCGTCCGGATCGGGACCGTTCCACAGGCCGCGGGCCTTCAGCAGCGCCGTCTTGTCGGGATCGGCACCGCGGAAAGCACGGTAGAGGTTCATACCGTCGTCCGAGCCGCCCTTTTCGAGCAGTTCGTGGCGGAAGCGGTCGGCCAGACGTCCGTCGAACAGGTCGCCGCTCTGTTTGAAGGCCTCGAAGGCGTCCTTGTCCAGCACCTCGGCCCATATGTAGAAATAGTAGCCGGCCGAATAGCCGCCGTCGAATATGTGGCTGAAATATGGGTAGCGGTAACGCGGCTCGATCTGCGGAATAAGCCCGCGTTTACCGTTCAGCGACTCGTACTCGAAGGCATTGACATCTATCTCGCCGTCAAAGGCTGTCAGCGAGTGAATGTCGAGATCCGACAGGGCCGCTGCCACAAGTTCCGTCGTGGCAAAACCCTGATTGAAGAGGGCGCTGCGGCGCAGTTTGTCGACCAGCGTCTTCGGAATGACTTCACCCGAACGGTAATGCGTTGCGTAATATTCGAGCACCTCGGGTTCGAAGGCCCAGTTCTCCATGATCTGCGACGGGAGTTCGACGAAATCGCCCTCGACGCCCAGCAGCCCGTGATACCTCACGTCGGAGAAGAGGAAGTGCAGGGCATGGCCGAATTCATGGAAAAGCGTACCGGTCTCATCGACACTCAACAGTGCCGGGGCATCGTTTACCGGGCGCGTGAAGTTGCATACTATGCCCACTACCGGCGGTATGCGCTTGCCGTCGGCATCATGCGACGGTTCACGGAAATACCCGCACCATGCCCCTCCGCTCTTGCCGGCGCGCGGGAAGAAGTCGAAATAGAGGATACCCAGCAGGGTCTCGTCGGTGTCGAGCACCTCGAATGCCGAGCACTCGTCATTGTATGCAGGGATCTTTACCGGGCGGAACGTAATGCCGTAGAGGCGGTTTGCAAGGAAGAATATGCCGTGACGGACATTCTCGAGAGAGAAATAGGGTCTCAACATCTCCTCGTCGAGCGAATAGTTCTTGCGGCGCACCTTCTCGGCATAATACCACCAGTCCCACGACTCGAACGTCGCCTGCGGATCGTCCTTTTTGAGCATCTCCTCCATGTCGGCGAGCTCCTCACGGGCACGGTCGAGAGCCGGTGTCCAGATCTGTTCGAGCAGGTCGTACACGGCCTTCTTGTCACCGGCCATCTGGTCCGATATCACATAGTCCGCATAGCAGTCATATCCGAGCAGGTGGGCCTTCTCCGTACGCAAACGTACGAAATCGTTTATGAGCTCCTTGTTGTCGTACTTGTCATCGTTGTCGCAGCGTTTCAGATAGGCCTTGTAGATCTGTTCGCGCAGCGAACGGTCCTTCGCATATGTAAGGAAAGGTATGAGGCTCGGCTTGTGCAGCGTGAATACCCACTTGCCCTTGCGGCCCATTTCGGTTGCGGTGGCGGCAGCGGCATCACGCACGTTCGACGGAAGCCCGTCGAGCTGCTTCGAGTTCAGTTCAAGCACGAAGTTGTTGTTCTCGGCCAGGAGGTTGTTGCCGAACTTGACGGCCGTCAGCGACAGTTCGCTGTTTATCTCCTTGAGCCGTTCGCGCTGTTCGTCGTCGAGCAGCGCCCCGGCACGTACGAACTTGTCGTAGGTCTTTTCGAGCAGACGCATCTGTTCGGCGTCGAGCCCGAGCGCTCCGCGCTTGTCATACAGGGTCTTGATCTTGGCGAAAAGCTCCTTGTTCAGGAGAATGCCGTCGTTGTGTGCCGACATCAGGGGCATAATGCGCTCCTGCGCCTTCTGCAGTTCGGCATTACGGTCGGCCGAACATACCATCTCGAAGGTCAACGCTATGCGCGAGAGCATCTCGCCCGAGTTGTCCAGTGCCACTATCACGTTGTCGAACGTCGGTTCGTCGTTGTTGGAGACGATGGCGGCAATCTCGGCATCGTGCTGCGACATGGCATACTCGATAGCCGGGGCATAATGGCGGCTTTCGGTCAGTTCGAACGGAGGTATGCCGTAAGGCGTGTTCCATTCGGCCGTAAGAGGATTTTGAGCGGGTTGGCCGCTGCGGTTGTTGCAGGCGAAACTCAACATGGCTGCAGATATTAAAATTACACGGAAGACTTTTTGCTTCATACGTTTTACAAATAATCGTGTGTTAATAAGGTCAAAGATACGCAAAAAATACATCGGAGCAAAACGGAGCTGTCCGTTTTCTCGTCCTCACGCGTGTCATGGACGCTTCCGGCAGTCCGACAGAAGTCGAGAAGGCCGATAATATCGTCAACTTTTGCTAACTTTGCACCCGAAAACTGCAAATACAGTATCATGCAACTATTCTATGCCCCTGACATCGTACCGCCCGAGTACGTTCTCGACGAAGACGAATCGAAACACTGCGTACGGGTACTGCGCCTCGGCGTCGGCGACCGCCTGCACATCACCGACGGACGCGGCGAGCTGCATCTGTGCGAGATAACCGACGCCAACCCCAAGCGGTGCGCCGTCCGGGTCGTCTCGACCGAACACGAATTCGAGCGTATGCCGTACAGGCTCATCATGGCCGTCGCCCCGACGAAGAACATCGAGCGGTTCGAGTGGTTTGCGGAGAAGGCTACGGAGGTAGGCGTCAGCGAGATAATCCCGATCGAATGCGCCCACAGCGAACGCCGCATCATCAAGCGCGAACGCGAGGAGAAGGTCATAACGGCGGCCGTCAAGCAGTCGCTCAAGGCCTATCACCCGCTGCTGCACGACATGACGCCACTGCGCAAGGTGCTCGACATGCCTTTCGACGGCCGCAGGTTCATCGCCCACTGCGACAGGGCGAGGGGCGAGCGCGTCTATTTCCCGAAGGCCATAGCCCCGAGCGAGAACATCATGGTACTGATCGGCCCCGAGGGCGACTTCTCGCCCGAAGAGATCACGGCGGCCGTCGAGCGCGGATTCGTGGAGATCACGCTCGGACACCAGCGGTTGCGCACGGAAACGGCGGCCGTCGTGGCCACGGTCATGGCCGCCACCGCAAACGGAGAATAGATAAAACCAAAGTATACAGAGAATGAAAGTTCTGTTATCGCTCTTCCTGTCGTTCTTCAAGATAGGGCTCTTCACCTTCGGCGGAGGCTATGCGATGATCCCCATCATCGAACGCGAGATCATCGACAAACGCGGCTGGATCGAAAAGAAGGATTTCCTTGAACTGCTGACTCTCGCACAGTCGGCGCCGGGGCCCATAGCACTCAACTCGTCGGTATTCGTCGGCTACAAGATCCGCGGCTATGCCGGGGCCACGGCCGCGATCCTCGGCGTGGTCATACCGTCATTCGTAATCATACTGATCGTGGCCACCTGCTTTGCCGACATACGCACCAACCCCGTGGTCGACGCCGCATTCAAGGGCATGCGCCCGGCCGTCGTGGCACTGATCATAGCCCCGATAGCCGGTCTGGTCAAGGGTATGACATGGTGGATGCTGGCGCTTGCCGCTGTCATAGCCATGGTTGTATGGTATCTCGGCTTCTCGCCCATATACCTGCTTCTGGCGAGTGCCGCAGCCGGCATCATCTACACCGTAATAACAACCCGATTCGTAAAACGCAACAAGAAATGATACTGCTCGAACTCTTCGTAAGCTATCTGAAGATAGGATTCTTCGGTTTCGGCGGAGGCTACGGAATGCTTTCGCTCATACAGCACGAGGTTGTCGTGCAGCATCAGTGGCTCACGAGCGCCGAGTTTTCGGACATCGTGGCCATCTCGCAGATCACGCCAGGCCCCATAGCCATCAACTCGGCAACCTACATTGGATATACCGTAGCCGGATTCTGGGGTTCGCTCGTGGCGACGTTCGCCGTCTGCCTTCCGGCCCTGACCCTGATGATCCTGCTGACGAAATTTTTCCTGAAGTTGCGCAACAACCCCTATGTGCACAACACCATCGAAGCCATGAAACCGGCCGTCATCGGCCTGATACTATCGGCGGCCCTGCTGCTGATATTCCCGGCCACGAAGGAGGAGGCCAACTTCATAGATGCATGGAGCTGGATTCTTTTCGGAGGCTGCCTTGCCGGTTCCCACTTCAAGGTCAACCCCATATTGATGATCGTACTGTCGGCGGTTGCCGGCATACTGATATACTACGTCTTCTGACGTAAGGGGTCCGCGCGTCACGTCAGAGCATTGCAACGGAGGCCCCCGCAAACAGCATCATGAGGAATGCCGCAAGGAAGAACACGCCCAGCACGCATACGAACGTACCGAGACAGCCCCAACGCTCATTGCCGTCGGGCAGAGGGTCGGAGAGCAATACGCATATAAGTCCGACCAAGGGCGTGAATATCAGGCTCAGCAGGAACGACCAGCCGAAACCTATTTTGCGGCGGCGGCCCACAAGGCCGACCAGTACAGAGAGCAGACACCCGCTCAAAACACCGAAAACGACAGTAAGGAAAACCATATAATCACTTTTTATCAGGGTTCAACACCAACCCGTCACCGCACAAGACGGTAATAGGTTCCAAGCGGCAGCTGCTTGGCGAAATTATCCTCGAAATAGAGTTCGCCGAACGACTCGTCGGCCGGGACGCCGAATGCCTGATGTACGGCCGTGCGGGCTATCATCGACGACAGTCCCATCGAGTAGAGGTTCAGCACCAGGAATGCCCCCTTGCTTTCGAGCAGCGCCGCGCAGCACTCCAGCATCTCACCGATGTTGTCTTCGAGCACCCATTTTTCGCCGTTGGCACCGCGCCCGTATGCCGGAGGGTCAAGTATTATGCCGTTATAGCGGTTTCCGCGTCGCACCTCACGGTTGACGAACTTCAGGGCGTCCTCGACAATCCACCTTACGCCGTCGAGACCGCTCGCCTCCATGTTCTCGCGGGCCCATGTGACCACCTGCTTCACCGAATCGACATGCGTGACCTCGGCCCCGGCGGCACAGGCCGCAAGCGTCGCACCGCCGGTATATGCGAAGAGATTGAGCACACGCGGCTTCATGCCTTGCGAGCAGAGCTCGCGGGTGCGGTCGTATATGAAATTCCAGTTCGACGCCTGCTCGGGGAAGATGCCCACATGCTTGAACGACGTGAGTCCCAATCGCATGCGCAACAGCATATCCCTGTATTTGTACTCCACGCTCCAACGCGACGGCACACGCGGTTTCAAGCGCCACTCGCCGCGCTCGTCGCTGCGCGCATCGCGCAGGAAAGAGGCATCGGCACGCCGCTGCCACTCCTCCTCCGGGAGAGTGCGATGCCACACGGCCTGCGGCTCGGGACGGCGCGTGACATAGCGGCCGAAACGTTCGAGTTTCTCGAAGTCGCCCGAATCCAGAAGTTCGTAATCCGCGAATCGCGGAGTAAGTTCCATTCTCATAACTTTCTGTTGCGTTTTGTACAGTCCGTAAGGCTCATCTCGCACCTGTTGCAGTCGAAGCCCAGCAGATAGCGGTGCGAGCCGTGTTCAATGTAAAGGTCACCGCGCAGCGACGGGTGTTCGCGCAGGCACTGCCCGATCTCGCGGCGCAGGCAGTAGCTCGTACGCATGACGCACTCCCCGACCATCGTATCGCGCAGGTCGAGGCCGCGTTCGATCTCCACGACGCCATGGTCACGGTAAAACTCCCCGGCAAGGCGGTTCGTAACGTTATCCTGTGCCGCGAGCCGTTTTTCGGGATATGGCACCTGGCGCTGCTCCACAAACGGTTCGTGGCGGCGCGGCATCGCCACCCTCTTCAAACGCAGGGCTTCGAGACCTTCGCGGCGCATCTCGCCAAGAAGCGAAGCCCGCACGAAGAATCCGCCGTTCACGACATCGACGCTGCGTACCGAGAATATCGTATCGCCGCTCTTCGAGACCTGTGTCCGCAGCGTATCGTCCATCTTCGCCGCATCGGCAGCCCTCTCGAAAGGAGCGTCGCGCCGCACCTCGACGGCAATTCCCTCTTCGTCCGCGAACCGCATCACGACGGCATCGGCCGTAACCTCAACTGCGGCATCGACATCTATCGTACGGCGTATGCGGCTGCGTTCGACAGCACGGTTGAAGCGGTTGTCATAGTTGCGGAAGACCCTGGCCCCGACCGTTACGCCCTCCATGCGGTTGGGGCGTATAACCGTGCCGTCGCACCCGTTTACGTTCGTTCCGACCATGCCCTGCGATGTCAGCAGGCATATTCCGTCACCCGCTTCGGGCAGCGTCCTGCCGTCGATGCGGAAACCGCCGTTTCCGACCGAAACAACACGACCGAGATACTCGCCGACCGCTTTGGGCGTATCGAACGACGCTACCCCGGCACGCTTTCCGTCAAGGAAATACTCCGATCCGCCGCGCGTAAAACTCTTTGCCGGATCGGGTTCGAACTCCACACGGCTGCGCCCGACCGACGCCCGCACGAAACCTTCGCGTACGGCCATCGCGGCATCGAGCTCACGACGGTAGTAGCTCACGACATTGCGCACATAGCTCCGCTCCTTGAGCCGCCCCTCGATCTTGAACGACGTGACACCCGCATCGAGCAGGTCGCCGAGACGCCCTCCAAGCGAGAGGTCGAGCAGTGAAAGCAGGTGTTTGCCCCTGATTATGACGTTGCGGTCGGCATCGGTAAGGTCATATGTCAGGCGGCACGGCTGGCTGCATGCCCCGCGGTTGCCGCTGCGCTCGCCCATCGAACGCGACAG
>DXGW01000071.1 GCA_019113665.1 Candidatus Alistipes excrementipullorum | reverse complement strand
GCTGCCGCCGACGATGTCAAGGCATTTGTACGTCAGAACCGCCGCGGTTCGATCGATGAGCGTTACCTGACAAAGGACCAGTTGTCGACCGCCGAGTCCGCAGCACTCATGTCGGGCAAGATGTACGGCCCGGAGCTGGAGAACGACGTGTGGACCGTTGCCCGTGTTGTGGACAGCAAGATGGTTCCCGATTCGCTCGGTCTGCGTCATATCGTACTTCAGTACAACAATGACAAACTTGCCGACAGCCTTCTGACTGTTTTGAAGAACGGCGCCGATTTCGCAACTGTCGCACGCGAGCATTCGCTCGTTGAGACTGCATCGAACGGCGGTGAAATAGGTGTGCTTCCGTTCTCGGCGCTTCCTGCAGATTTCGTTGAGGCTCTCTCCGATGCTCGCAAGGGCGACATCGTCAAGATCGTATCCGGCAACGCAATTCAGATCGTAAATGTTTACCGTGCCGACAAGCGTTCGAAACATGTCAAGGTCGCTCGCATAGAGTATCCTGTTGAGGCTTCGTCGAAGACCAACAACGCCATTCATGCTTCGGCCAGCTCGTTCTCGGTCAAGGCTGCCGGTGGTGTTGACAGGTTCAATGCAGCCGCTGCAGAGTCGTCGATGACTCCGCGCGTGGCAACTGTCCCCAACGGCGAGCGTACGGTTCGCGGCCTCGAGAAGTCACAGGAGGTGGTACGTTGGGCATACGGAGCCAAGGTCGGTGATATTTCGGAGATTATCAAGGTCGGAAAGGACTATCTCGTAGCAGTGCTCACCGAGATAGACAACGACGAGTACAAATCGCTCAACAAGGTTGCCCAGCAGGTTAAAACGGCCGTTATGCACGACAAGAAGTTCGACTACATCGTTTCCGAGATGAAGGGCGAGACTGTCGAGCAGGTGGCTGAAAGCTTCGGTTCGACTGTGTCGGATTTCAAAGACCTTTCGTATGCGTCGTTCTATATCAACGGTGTCGGCGTAGAGCCCCGTCTGGTTGGAGCAATAGCTGCTACTTCCGAGACCGGCAAACTCTCCGCTCCCGTCAAGGGTACCTCAGGCGTGTATGTCTTCACTGTTGACTCGGTAGCCGACAGCGAGAAACAGACTGCCGAGGCCGAGAAGGTGCGTCTGCAGACTACAGCCGAAAGCATGGCACAGCAGGCTTCGCTCTTTGCGGTGCAGGAACTTGCTGATATCAAGGATTTGCGCAGCAAATATTTCTAATGTTGCGGAGGCCGCGGCCTTTTGTGACAGACTTTTCAATAAAACTCCGGACGCGAAATGCGCTCCGGAGTTTTTGTTATTGTGTCGGATTTTGTATCTTTGTGCTGATGGGGACATATGATTTCGGAAGTAATTTTTAACCTATAAAAAGTAAAACCATGAATAATTTTGTTTATCACAATCCTACCAAGCTGGTCTTCGGCAAGGGACAGATTGCCCGCCTTGCGGAGTTGATTCCTGCAGAGAAACATGTCATGATAACCTTCGGTGGCGGAAGCGTCAAGCGTAACGGTGTCTATGAGCAGGTCGTAAATGCCCTTGCCGGCCGTGATTTCGTCGAATTCTGGGGTATAGAGCCCAATCCGTCGGTCGAGACCCTGCGCAAGGCTATCGCCCTGGGTAAGGAGCACAAGGTCGATTTCCTGCTGGCTGTCGGCGGCGGCTCGGTGGTCGACGGAACAAAACTCATATCGGCCGGATTGATGTATGACGGTGACGCCTGGGACCTTGTACTGAAGGGCAGTTATAACAAGACCGTGCCTCTCGCCACCGTTCTGACGATGTCGGCTACCGGATCGGAGATGAACAACGGTGCCGTTATCTCGCGCTATGAGACCAAGGAGAAGTATGCCTTCTACAGCAACTATCCCGTTTTCTCGATACTCGATCCCGAGACGCTCTTCTCGTTGCCGAAACGTCAGATCGCCTGCGGTCTGGCCGATACGTTCGTGCATGTACTCGAGCAGTACATGACTACTACGGGGCAGTCGCGGCTGATGGACCGCTGGTCCGAGGGTATTCTCCATACCGTAGTGGAGACCGCGCCGCAGGCGTTGTCCGACAAACCCGACTATGATACCATGTCGGAATACATGCTTTCGGCAACGTTGGCTTTGAACGATATGATCCGCATGGGCGTGTCGCAGGACTGGGCTACGCATATGATCGGACATGAACTGACGGCTCTCCACGGCCTGACGCACGGTGCGACTCTGGCTATCGTGATCAACGGAACACTCCGGGTTCTCCGTGATCAGAAACACGCGAAACTGTTGCAGTACGGCGAGCGTATATGGGGCATTACCGGAGGAAGCGAAGAGGAGCGCATCGACCGTACGATTGCCCGTACCGAGGAGTTCTTCCGTTCGCTCGGACTCTCGACCCATCTTGCCGAGGAGGGTATAGGCGAGGCGACTATCGCAGAGGTCGAACGACGCTTCAATGCGCAGGGCGTACACTATGGCGAGGCCGGAAATGTCGACGGCGCGATGGCCCGCCGCATTCTCGAAGCCTGCCTGTAATACGTGTTTGCCGTTGCAGGTATGCGGGTGCCCGTTTTGCGGGCACCCGTTTTTGTATTATTGTAGCCCTATTCGGTCCGTATTTATCGGGAGCGGTCTTGCCCGATTGTCGAAAATAAGTTATATTTGCAAAGTTGTGGTATATTAAAATTTGCGTTTATGCTGACTATACTTCCCTTGTTCCTGAACCGGATCGGCGGAACAGAAATCATTATCCTGGTACTTCTGATCGTGATTTTCTTCGGCGGAAAGAAGATCCCCGAACTGATGCGCGGCATGGGCCGCGGAGTCAAGGAGTTCAAGGACGCCGTAAACAAGGACTATACCGAAGAGGATAAGGCCGACGGAACGGAACCCAAAACCGAACCCAAACAGGAGGAAAAATCTGATAAATAAGGCGGTGACGCTCCTTATTGTATCTCCATCGTTGCGATGAAGTTGTTCAAGGTTCGAGAACCCGAACCCGTCGACATGTCGTTCTTCGAACATCTCGACGCTCTCCGGCCGCGGCTCATGCGGTCGGCTGCGGCTCTGTTCATATTCATGATCGCGGCGTTCCTTGCCAAGGAGTGGCTCATGGCAATAATCATGGGCCCGAAGTCCGAGTGGTTTCCGACAAACCACCTCTTCGCGTGGCTGTCGGACCTTATGAATACGGACGTCCTGAGGATAAACGCCCGTCCCATGACACTTATAAATACCACTATGGCCGGTCAGTTCAACCTGCACCTGAGCCTGGCTTTTCATACGGCCCTGCTGCTTGCCGTACCCTATATGCTATGGGAACTGTGGGGTTTTGTCAAACCGGCGTTGAGCCGTTCCGAGCAGCGCAGCAGCCGCCTGTTTGTGTTGCAGGTCACGCTTTGTTTCTTTACGGGTGCGGCTTTCGGCTATTTCCTGCTGGCACCGCTCTCGATCAATTTCCTCGCGAACTATACGGTCAGCGGTGACATATCGAACATGATCGACATCGGTTCGTACATGTCCATCGTGCTGAACATGACATTCGTATGCGGTTTTGTATTTCTGTTGCCGGTACTGGTGGGTTTGCTGGCAGGCATGGGGCTGTTGACGGCTTCGTTCATGAAACGTTACCGCCGTCATGCGATAGTGATACTTGCCGCGGTATCGGCCATAATAACGCCTCCCGATGCCGCCAGCATGGTATTGGTAGCCTTGCCGCTCTACGGGCTCTATGAGTTGAGTATTTCGATTGCGGCACGCGGTGAAAGGCGTCACCGGCGTGAACTGGAAGGACGGTAAACTTATATTAATATCAAAATAAAACAGGGAGGCCGAAACCTCCCTGTTTTATTTGAACTGTCAGACCCTCCGTTACGAGTTGAGGATCTCGAGAATCTTGATAGCCGCATCGGCGATCGGCGTACCGGGACCGAATATGGCTGCAGCACCGTCGCGATAGAGTTCGTCGTAATCCTGTGCGGGGATCACACCACCGACTATTACCACGATATCCTCGCGTCCGAGTTTCTTCAGCTCGGCGATGATCTGCGGAACCAGCGTAAGGTGACCTGCCGCCAGCGACGATACACCGACTACGTGTACGTCGTTCTCCACGGCCTGCTTTGCGGCCTCCTCCGGAGTCTGGAACAACGGACCCATGTCGACGTCGAAACCTACGTCGGCATATCCCGTAGCAACGACCTTAGCGCCGCGGTCGTGTCCGTCCTGACCGAGCTTTGCGATCATGATACGCGGCTGACGGCCCTCTCTCTTGGCGAACTCGGCACACATGGCCTTTGCCTTCTCGAATTTGCTGTCTGATTTCACTTCTGAACTGTATACTCCTGAAATTGAACGAATGACTGCCTTGTAACGGCCTACTACCACTTCGCATGCGTCGGAGATCTCACCCAACGTAGCGCGAACCTTCGCAGCCTCGACTGCCAGTTCGAGCAGGTTGCCGTTGCCGGTGCGTACGCACTCGGTGATTGCCTCCAGGGCCTTCTTCACGGCTGCCTCGTCGCGGTTTGCGCGGAGCTCCTTCAGACGCTTGATCTGGCTCTCGCGTACAGCCGTATTGTCTACGGCCAGAATGTCGATCGGGGCCTCCTTTTCAAGGCGGTACTCGTTCAGACCTATGATCTTCTCGGTACCCGAGTCGATGCGGGCCTGCTTGCGGGCCGAAGCCTCCTCGATACGCATCTTCGGAATACCGGTCTCGATAGCCTTGGCCATACCGCCGAGCTTCTCGATCTCCTCGATGTGCTCCCATGCCTTGTGTGCGATCTCGTTGGTCAGGGTCTCGACATAGTACGAACCAGCCCACGGATCCACCTCGCGGCAGATATTGGTCTCCTCCTGGATATATATCTGTGTGTTGCGGGCGATACGGGCCGAGAAGTCGGTCGGAAGGGCGATAGCCTCGTCCAGAGCGTTGGTGTGCAGCGACTGCGTGTGACCGAGGGCGGCACCCATGGCCTCGATGGCCGTACGTGCAACGTTGTTGAACGGATCCTGCTCCGTGAGCGACCAGCCCGACGTCTGCGAGTGTGTACGCAGTGCGAGCGATTTCGGGTTCTTCGGGTCGAACTGCTTTACGATCTTTGCCCACAGCATACGTGCGGCACGCATCTTGGCGATCTCCATGAAGTGGTTCATGCCGATAGCCCAGAAGAACGACAGACGCGGTGCGAAGGCGTCGATCGACATGCCGGCGTTGATACCTGCACGCAGGTACTCGAGACCGTCGGCCAGCGTGTATGCCAACTCGATGTCGGCCGTAGCGCCTGCCTCCTGCATGTGGTAACCCGAAATCGAGATCGAGTTGAACTTGGGCATGTTCTTCGAGGTGTACTCGAAGATGTCGGCGATGATCTTCATCGAGAACTTCGGAGGATAGATGTACGTGTTACGTACCATGAACTCCTTGAGAATATCGTTCTGGATCGTACCGGCAAGCTGGTCGAGCGTGCAGCCCTGCTCCAGACCGGTCACGATGTAGAATGCCATGATCGGAAGTACGGCGCCGTTCATGGTCATCGACACCGACATCTTGTCGAGCGGAATGCCGTTGAACAGAACCTTCATGTCCTCTACCGAGCAGATCGACACACCGGCCTTGCCGACGTCACCTACAACACGCGGGTGATCGGCGTCGTAACCGCGGTGCGTGGCGAGGTCGAATGCCACCGACAGACCCTTCTGTCCGGCAGCAAGGTTGCGGCGGTAGAATGCGTTGGACTCCTCGGCGGTCGAGAAACCTGCATACTGACGTATGGTCCAGGGACGCATTACGTACATCGTCGAATAGGGACCGCGCAGGAACGGAGCTATGCCGGCGGCATAGTTGAGGTGCTCCATGCCCTCGAGGTCTTCAGCCGTATAGGTTCCTTTGACGGGTATCCTTTCGGCAGTCAGCCACGGCTCCTGAGCAGCGGCTTCTTTGGCGCAGCAGCCCTTGGCAGCGTCGCCTTTGTATGTAAGATTTGAAAATTGTGCTCTCATGACTTATGCTCTTTTAGATACCCATTTCCTTGAGGTAGAATTTAAGCGTCTCCAGAACGTTGCTCTTGACATTGATGAAGTTGGTGATGCCCTGAGCCTCGAGTTCGGGAGTGCATGCCGGAGCTCCGGCAACAACGAGAATGGCCTTGCCGCCCAACAGCTCCTTGACTTTCGGCGCTGCCTCTGCGTAGTCATCGTCCGATGCGCAGACAACAACGATTTCGGCTTTCGATTCGAGTGCGGCCTTGACGCCCTCCTCGATGCTCTTGAAGAAGGTGTTGTCGATTACCTTGATGCCGGCGCATGCGAAGAAGTTGCATGAGAACTGTGCGCGGGCGCGGGCCATGGCCAGATTGCCGCATGTGAGCATGAATGCCTTGGGCTGTTTGCCGCTGCGGTCGACATGCAGGCGCATTGCCTCGAATGCCATTGCTCCGCGGTAGGGTGTAAGTACGTTGCCTTCGGCCTCGGGACGCTCGACAACGCATTCGCAGATCGACTTGTCGGCAACTTCGTTGAAGTTGGGGTACTGGTTGGCTCCCAGCAGGATCTGACGGCGTGTTGCGATGTTCTTGTCCTTGTTTGCAGCCGAAGCCTTGACGCGCTCGACGATGTATCCGTCCTCGTAGGCCTTGATGTAGCCGCCCTTCTCCTCGATCTCGAGGAAGAGCTTCCATGCCTCGTTGGCGATGCTGTCGGTGAGGTTTTCAATATAGTATGAACCGCCTGCGGGGTCTACCACCTGGTCGAAGTGCGATTCGTGCTTGAGCAGCAGCTCGACGTTGCGGGCTATGCGCTTCGAGAACTCGGTGGGAGCCTCATATGCGTGGTTGAACGGCAGTACCTCGAGCGAGTGAACTCCGGCGATCGAAGCCGACATTGCTTCGGTCGTGCCGCGCAACATGTTTACATAGGGGTCATATACGGTCTGGTTCCATGCCGAAGTCTCTGCATGTGCGAACATCTTGCACGAGCACTCCTTCTCTGGGTTGTAGCCCTTTACGATGTTGGCCCACAGCATGCGGGCAGCGCGGAACTTGGCCATCTCCATGAAGTAGTTCGACGTAACGGCCATCGAGAAGCGGATCTTGCGTGCGATTTCGTCGATCGTCAGACCCTCGTCCAACAGGCGTACGATGTAGTCGTGACCTGCAGCCAGCGTGAATGCCAGCTCCTCGACGATTGTCGAGCCCGAGTTGCTGAATATCTGTCCGTTTACCGTAACGACGCGTACGTGACGGTAGTCGGCGGTCTTCTTGATGAGCGCGGCGATCTTGCCGAAGCAGTGTCCGCCGTCACCGTGGCAGAAGCAGCCCTTGGACGAAAGTTTCGCAACGACGGGGTCGATGCGGAAGTTTACGTGTACGTCGTCCTTGGCTATGCCCTCTTTTTCAACCTTTGCCAGCACGAGCTCTGCAACGTTGCCGGTCTTCTTGCCGCCGAACGTCAGTTCGACTGCGGGAATAACGATACCTGCAAGCAGAGTGTCGAGGTCGGCAGCCGAAAATTCGGCCGAGGTGATCTCGAAGCCGAGTGCGTCAACACCCGAGTTGAGCAGCTTGAGTGCTTCGGCGTTTGCCTGCTTCGGGTCTTCGACCTTGATGCTCTGGTATACGCGCCACTTGTTGTCGTTCTTGATTCCTCTTACGTAGGGGAATTCGCCGGCTTG
>DXGW01000070.1 GCA_019113665.1 Candidatus Alistipes excrementipullorum | reverse complement strand
AGTATCTGACACTCCCCTACACCCATATAATAACAGAGGTGCTCAAGGAGCAGAAGCCGCAGATATTCCTTACGGGCGCCACCAACATAGGACGTGATCTTGCGCCGCGCGTTGCCGCCGAACTCAAGTGCGGAATCACGGCCGACTGCACGGATCTCCGGATTGCCGACTACGTGAACGCCGCCGGCAAGAAATACGACAAGATCCTCATGCAGATACGCCCCAATTTCGTAGGCAACCAGCTTACGACCATCGCATCGCCCGACTACCGTCCGCAGATGGCGACGATGCGCGAAGGCGTAGTGAGCAAGGAGCCCGTCGCAAATCCGGTTGCCGGAGAGGTTGTCATGGTCGACACGTCGAAAATCATCAATGACGGAGATTTTGCCGTTTCGATAATCGAGCGCCAGATCGAAGCCCGCCAGTGCAACATCAAGGGGGCCAAGATAATAATTGCCGGAGGCTACGGCATGGGAAGCAAACAGAATTTCGACCTGTTGTACAAGCTTGCCGCACTGCTGCACGGACAGGTGGGATCGACACGCGCCGCAGTAGATGCAGGCTACGCCGACCACTCGACAATGATCGGACAGACCGGCGTAACGGTAAAGCCCAAGCTCTATATCGCCGTCGGCATATCGGGACAGGTTCAGCACACGGTCGGCATGGAAAAGGCCGATACCATCATATCGATAAACACCGACCCCGACGCTCCGATAAACAAACTGGCAAACTATGTCATAATAGGCGATGCCCGCGAGACCGTCACCAAACTAATCGAAAAGTTCTCCACTAAAAAGTAAAAACGGACATGGAAAATTTCTATAAGGATAACGACCGGCTGAAACATCAACTTTCGCACCCGCTGCTGCGTGAGATTGTGGCTTTGCGGGAGAACAACTACGCCGAAAGTGCCGAATACGCATGTGCACCCACAGATTTCGAGGACGCAGTCGAGTGCTATGACAAGGCCATGGAGGTTTTCGGCGAGATTTGCGCCGAGACCATAGCCGTGAATGCACCCAAAGTGGACAAGCAGGGGCCTTCCTGCGAGAACGGCCGCGTGACTTACGCCGACGGCACACAGGAGAACCACCGTGTACTGACCGAGGCGTCGTTCTACGGTTTGTCGCTGCCGCGCAAATATGACGGTCTGAATTTCCCGACCGTACTGTCGATAATGGCTTCAGAGATGGTCGCACGCGCCGATGCCGGCTTCCAGAATATCTGGTCGCTGCAGGATTGCGCCGAGACGATCAATGAATTCGGCGACGAGGAGCTCAAGGCTGCCATGCTGCCGCGCATAAGCAAAGGCGCCACCTGCTCGATGGACCTTACGGAACCCGATGCCGGCAGCGACCTGCAGTCGGCAATGCTCAAGGCCACATGGGACGAAGCAAACAACACGTGGAGACTCAACGGCGTAAAGCGGTTCATAACCAACGGCGATGCCGACATAAAACTTGTACTCGCCCGCAGTGAGGAGGGTACGACCGATGCGCGAGGATTGTCGCTCTATGTCTACGACAAACAGTGGGGAGGCGTAACCGTACGCCGCATCGAGCACAAGCTCGGCATCAAGGGCTCCCCCACGTGCGAACTTGTTTTCGACAATGCTCCGGCCAAACTCATCGGCAACCGCCGCATGGGACTTATCAAGTACGTGATGTCGCTGATGAACGGCGCACGTCTTGGTATCGGTGCCCAGTCCGTCGGAATATCCGAAGCCGCACTCCAGGCCGCAAAGCGTTACGCTTCTGAGCGCAAGCAGTTCGGCAAGGCCATCATCGAGCTTGCCCCGGTATATGAAATGATCGGCGTGATGCAGGCCAAACTCGATGCCGCACGCGCACTGCTCTACGAGACTTCGCGCTTCGTGGACTTCTCGAAGGCCTACACCGAAATATCGAAGGCACGCAGCCTCGAACCCGAGGAGCGCCAGAAATACAAGGCCGTACAGAAAAACGCAGACATGCTCACCCCGATTCTCAAATTGATGAGCAGCGAATACAGCAACCAGATAACCTACGACGCAATACAGGTATTCGGAGGTTCTGGCGTGGTTCAGGACTTCCCGGTAGAGCGCTACTATCGCGATGCCCGTGTAACAAGCATATACGAAGGAACATCGCAGTTGCAGGTGATTGCTGCCGTTAAATACGTTTCGAACGGAGAGCTGCTGGCCAAGATCAGGGAGTATGCGGCAGGCATAACCGAACCCGAAACGGCCGAGCGTTTCAACAAACTGGCAGAGCAGTTCGAGGAGGCCTGCAGCATATGCGCGGCCGCCGGAGGCGAATTGTTCTCGTTCCACTCGCGCCGCCTTGTCGAGATGGGAGGCCACATCGTAATGTCGGCGCTTCTGTATCAGGACAAGGACTTCGATGCACGCGCCGCCGAATCGTTCGCGATGTATCTGAAGATGACCGAAGCCTGGAACATCGACCGCCTGACATACATAAAGAGTTTTGGCGAGACGGATCTCGCAGCTCTCAAGGAGGTAGCCTGCAAATAGAGATCTCCTCTGAATGAAAAAATATCGGTCATCTTTCGATGGCCGATATTTTTTTTATTGTTTCGAATCCGACGATTGCTGATTTGGCGACGATGACGATATCAGATTCATCAACCGCTCGTAATAACTTTTCGAAATGGGAATAGGCTTGATGTCAGGGTGCTTCAGGATTATTGTACTGTGCGATTTTCCGGACTTCAGAAGCTTTATTTTGGTCGTATTGACAATATACGAACGATGGCAGCGCACCATGGTAGTGCCGGCAAGGTTATCCTCCAGTGTCTTGGTCGGGCACCGCAACATGTAGTTGTGCAGAGCCCCGTCATTCTCGTAACAAATCTTTACATAGTTGTCCTGCGACTCCATATAATAAAGGGAGTCGGGATCTACCGTCAATCGTATGACTCCGTTGCCGTCAGAAATGTTGATCAGATTCAGAAGACTCACGTTGCCGCTCAGAAGATTTGCCTTGTAGCGCATTATGTCGCTCTCCTCCTTCTTCGCTTTATATGCCGCATACAAAGATGCTATGGAATAAGGTATTGCGAGTATGGCTGTAACACAGCAAAACGCAAGAACCGCTATGCGCACGGAATACTCACCGTGGAATATGAATATCTGGGTGAAGCCTGTATAAAGCAATGATATGACAATGGCCTCGCAAAGCAGCCACAATACATACACCGTTGAAGTGATACATATCTTATTCTGAGCCCAACGCATGCATATCTTACTGATTATCATGAATGAGATAGCCACCAGATAAAAGCCTACCGTCATGGCGAGATGCTTGCCGTCGGTCACGTCGAACCACGCCGTCACGGAAAACGGCGTATATATAAGCATGAACAATATGGAGAAC
>DXGW01000069.1 GCA_019113665.1 Candidatus Alistipes excrementipullorum | reverse complement strand
GTCGACACTGTCCGAATCGATGAATTTCCAGTCGGGGCTCCGCGTCGAAAACAACTGCGGCAACTGCGGAACGATGCAGCTGCGCATCAACGGCCTCGAAGGCCAATACTCGCAGATACTGCTTGACAGCCGCCCGATATTCTCGTCTCTGGCTGCAGTGTACGGACTCGACCAGTTGCCCGTGGCCATGGTCGAGCGCGTCGAGGTGATCCGCGGAGGAGGGTCGGCGCTGTTCGGATCGAACGCCATAGGCGGTGTCGTCAACATCATAACCAAAGACCCGTTCCGCAACTCGCTGTCGATTTCCAACACCACCAACATAATCGAGGACGGCACACCCGACTTCAACACGGCGCTCAACGGCTCGTTCGTCAGCAGCGACGGCAAGGCCGGCGTGTATCTGTTCGGGCAAATCAAGGAACGCCAAGCCTACGACCGCAACGATGACGGTTTCAGCGACATACCCAAGCTAAACTCCGAGACGGCCGGATTCCGCGCCTACTACAAGACATCGCCCTATTCGCGCATAACGGCCGAGTATCACCACACGCACGAATTCCGGCGCGGCGGCGACAACATGTCCGAGGCTCCGCACATGGCCCTCATATGCGAGCAGCTCGACCACAAGATCAATGGCGGAGGCTTGCGTTTCGACTACTTCTCGGCCGACATGCGGCACCGCGCAAGCGTCTACTCGTCGGTGCAGGGCATCGACCGCAACAGCTACTTCGGGACCGACATGAACCCCGACGCCTACGGCAAGACTTCGGACCTGACGGCTGTAGCCGGCGCGCAATATACGTATGAGTTCCACAAGCTCTTCTTCATGCCGGCCGAGCTGACCGTCGGCGGGGAATACAGCTACAACTATCTGAACGACTACTACATCGCCACCGAACGACGGCTGCGCCAGACAACCCACACGGCGGGTATCTTTGCGCAGAACGAATGGAAAAGCGACAAGCTGAACATACTCATCGGCGCCCGCATCGACAAGCACAACATGATCGACCGCATAATAGTTTCGCCGCGTGCCAACATACGCTACAGTCCCATCGAGGAGGTCGGACTCCGCCTGAGCTATTCGAGCGGCTACCGCGCACCCCAGGCATACAACGAGGACCTGCACATCGACGCCCTCAACCATACGGTTTCGCTCATACGGCTGGCCGACGACCTGCGGCCAGAATATTCGCACAGCCTGAGTGCCTCGGCCGACATGTACCACAACTTCGGACGGGTACAGGCCAACCTGCTGGTAGAGGGTTTCTATACGATCCTCAACGACGTCTTCACGCTCGAAAAGGTCGGCGAATCCGACGGCGTGGTCATCAAGGAGCGCCGCAACGCCTCGGGCGCGACAGTAGGCGGAATAACTGCCGAGATAAAGATCGGCATACCGCGCATCTTCGAGATACAGGCCGGCTACACGTTCCAGCGCAGCCGTTACAACGAGCCGGAGCAATGGTCCGAAGATGTCGCGCCGCAGAAACGCATGTTCCGTTCGCCGGACCATTACGGCTACATCACCTCGACGTTCGACATAGTGGAGAACTTCAAGGCTTCGCTCTTCGGAACCTTCACCGGCCCGATGCTCGTCCAGCACAACAAGGGAATTTTGCCGTACGACACCCAGACACTCACCCCGTCGTTCTACGACATAGGCGTCAAGTTCGCATATACGGTCCACATCACCGACACCATAAGCCTTGAGGTCAATGCCGGAGTCAAGAACATACTCGACTCCTACCAGCGCGACCTGGACTACGGTGCCGCCAAGGACTCGGCATACGTATACGGTCCGGCTCTGCCGCGCACCTATTTCGTCGGTTTGAAACTCGCCATGTAGCAACGCAATACACACTGCGGGCCGCCATGCATGCAGCATGGCGGCCTTTGTTTACGAGCCCGGCGGCGGCCACACGTGAAAAATTGCATCGCCAACCGCCGCAATAGCCATTTTTTTTACTACTTTTGTAAAGATATAAAAAACAGGGATTATGGAATTCGAAGGAGTAGTTTACAAGATACTGCCGCCGACGAGCGGAACATCGGCCCGCGGTGACTGGAAGCGTCAGGACGTGGTATTCGAACTGCCGCAGGAGTTTTCACGCAAGATATGCGTAACATTCTTCAACAAAGACAGCGAGGTGTCGCAACTTCGCGAGGGCATGACCTGCACCGTATCGGTCAACGTCGAGTCACGCGAATACAACGGCCGCTGGTACACCGACGTAAAGGCATGGCGCATACAGCCCAAGGCAGCCGAAGCACCGGCACAGACAGCCCCGATGCCCGAGATGCCGCCCATTATGGAGGAGCCAGGCTATGCTTCGGGAACCACCGAAGTCGACGACCTTCCGTTCTGACATTGCGAATGGATTCAACGAGGGGCGAATGCAATATTCGCCCCTCGTTTTTTTACCGGCTGCAGGGTAAGCGAAGACTGTTGCCGCAGCCGTGCACAAACAAAAAAAGACGATTGATTTCTCAATCGTCTTCGTTGTTTAGTGGGAGTTGAGGGATTCGAACCCCCGACCCTCTGCTTGTAAGGCAGATGCTCTGAACCAGCTGAGCTAAACTCCCGTTTCCTTAAAAATGGCTTGGGACTGCAAAGGTAATTCATTTTTTCAAACCGACAAATTTTTATTGACTTTTTTGTCATTGTCGAATGAACTTGTTTCACCTCCGGCGACCCGATCCTTTATCATGATCTTCGTCGCACCATTTCAATGAACCCTTACGCAACCCTCGCGCAATAGCGCCTGAACAAGGACTTGAACCTAGGACCCCATGATTAACAGTCATGTGCTCTAACCAACTGAGCTATTCAGGCTTGTCAAAACCTCTTTACCGGTTTCGGAGTGCAAATATAGAGCAATTTTTCATTACTGCAAAACTTTTGCGATAAAAAATGAAAAAAATGTAACTTTGCAGTCGGAATGAATACTCTACATTATATATATAGCATCGTGGCGGCAATTTTCATGGGAATTTCCGTCGCAGGAGCCCAGTCGCACCTTACGTTCGACGAGACCGGGCATTCGTTCGGTACGATCCGCGAAGACGGCGGGAAGGTTTCGTACTCGTTCCGCTACAGCAATACGGGAAGCGAGCCGATAGTCATACTCTCGGCCACGACCACATGCGGATGCACGGTGGCGGCATACGACCGCAAGCCGATAATGGCCGGCCAAAAGGGCGAAATATCCATAACGTTCGACCCGATGGACCGTCCGGGTGCCTTCTCCAAGGAGATACGCGTATTCACCTCCGAAAAGACCGGCCCCATAAAACTGAGTGTTTCGGGCGACGTCATAGCCCGCCAGAAGAGTATCGACGAACTCTATCCCGTATTCGTCGGCGACGGTTTGCGACTCGACGAGAATTTCCTTGCATTCTCATACGTCGAGCACGGCAAAACGACCCGATCCACCATCAAATACGTGAATACATCGGACAAGAGCCTGCGATTGCGGCTCGAACCCGAAAAATCGAGCGGGCTGCTCAACCTGGAGTACCCTGCCGCCATTCCTCCCGGGGCACGCGGCGAAATAACCGTGACATATGCACCTTCGGCCGCCAGCCGGGTTTACGGCACGCTGCACGACCTTCTGCGCGTCTATGTCAACGACCGGAAAAGCGATACGCTGATTTCAGCAACCGGCATATCGGTGGACAATCGGGACAGGCAAGACGACAAATATGTCCCCAAAGCCGAACTAACGAAAAATATTGTTAAATTTGGGGCTGTAAAATACGGTGAAGGCGAATCGTCCGGCAGTTTCGGCATAACCAACACGGGAAACGCACCTCTCAACATACGGGCCATCGAGATCAGCGAGCCGGAGATAGAGGTCACAGTCCACGGCGGCGAGAAGATCGCTGCGGGAAAAACACTGACCGCAGGCGTGCGGCTGAAACACCCAACGGACCACTACGGACCGTTCATCGGACGTGTACGGATCATTACTGACGACCCGTTCCGCCCCATGCGCGAGATCAAGGTCACGGCCATCATCGGAGACTGACATACGGAACGAACACATACACGGTCCGCGAGATGTTGCAGGCCGTCAACTACAGATGAATATGTTTGAGATTACTGAAAAGAGCTTCATAGCCGACAACATCTGCCGCATGAAGGTATCGGCCCCGCGGGTGGCGCATGCAGCCAGACCCGGGCAGTTTGTCATAGTGCGCGCCGACGAATACGGTGAGCGCATACCCTTGACCATTGCCGATTACGACACGGCGGAAGGCAGCGTGACCATCGTCACCCAAACAATAGGAGTATCCACACGCAAGATATGTGCGCTCAATGTCGGCGAGTCGCTCGCCGACCTGGCCGGGCCGCTCGGACGCCCCTCCGAATTCGTGAACACGCCCATAGAGGAGCTGCGCGGCAGGCGCTATCTGTTCGTAGCCGGCGGCGTCGGCACGGCACCGGTCTACCCGCAGGTAAAATGGCTGCATGAGCATGGCATTGAGGCGGACGTGATAATAGGTGCCAAGACCAAATCACTGCTTATCTACACGGAAGAGATGCGCAGCGTCGCGTCTAACCTCTACATCGCCACAGACGACGGCAGCGAGGGATACAAGGGAATGGTGACCGGGCTCATCAAGGAACTTGTAGAGAACCGCGGCATACACTATGACGAGTGCGTGGCGATCGGTCCCATGATCATGATGAAGTTCGTGGCCCTGACGACAAAGCCATACGGTCTGAAGACAACGGTTTCGCTCAACGCGCTGATGGTCGACGGCACCGGCATGTGCGGCGCCTGCCGTGTAAGCGTCGGTGGCAAGACCCTCTTCACCTGCGTCGACGGTCCCGAGTTCGACGGCCATCTGGTCGATTTCGACGAGGCGATGCGCCGCCAGTCGATGTTCCGCAACCAGGAACGCGAAGCCAGCGAAAAGTCCCACGAATGTAACTGTTTCTGACACCATGGCAAACAGAATACCACGCGTTGCCGTACGCGAACAGGACCCTGCGGTACGCGCAACCAATTTCAAGGAAGTATGTTACGGTTACGACCGTGACGAAGCGATATTGGAGGCATCGCGCTGCCTGCACTGCAAGAATCCGCGATGCGTCGAGGCCTGCCCCGTGAACATACGCATACCCGACTTCATCAAGGCGCTGACCGAAGGCAACGAGGCCGAAGCCGCCGCCATCATAGCCGAAGACAGCTCGCTGCCGAGCATCTGCGGACGCGTATGCCCGCAGGAGACGCAGTGCGAAGGCTCGTGCATATTGGGCATAAAGGGAGAACCGGTGGCCATAGGCAAACTCGAACGCTATGTCGGCGACTGGAGCATAGCCAACGGTGACAAGGAGCCCAGAAAGACAGCACGCAACGGCCACAAGGTAGCCGTGATAGGCAGCGGCCCGTCGGGACTGGCCTGTGCAAGCGACCTTGCGAAGATGGGATACGAGGTCAAGATATTCGAAGCGCTCCACGAGGTCGGTGGTGTCCTGACATACGGCATACCCGAATTCCGCCTTCCAAAGAAGGCTGTTGTCGCTGCCGAGATCGAAGCCGTCAAGCGGCTGGGTGTCGAGATCGAGACCGACGTAATAGCCGGCCGGACCATTACCATAGACTCGCTCATGGACGAAGAGGGCTACGACGCCGTCTTCATCGGCTCGGGAGCAGGACTTCCGCGCTTCATGGGCATCGAGGGTGAGAATTTCAACGGCGTATTCTCGGCCAACGAGTTCCTCACGCGCGCCAACCTGATGAAGGCATACGACAGCCATTACGACACCCCGATATTCGCCGGCAGGAGGGCCGTAGTAGTCGGCGGAGGAAATGTGGCCATGGACGCCGTCCGCACGGCCAAACGTCTCGGAGCCGAGGCCGTCATAGTCTACCGCCGCAGCGAAACCGAGTTGCCGGCACGCGCCGAAGAGGTGCACCATGCCAAAGAGGAGGGCATCGAGTTCCGCATGCTGACCAACCCGACGCGCATACTCGGCGACGAACAGGGACGCGTCCGCGGCATTTCATGCGTCGAGATGACACTCGGCGAGCCGGACGAAAGCGGACGACGCGCACCGGTCGTCAAGCCCGGATCGGATTTCGAGATAGAATGCGACGTGGTGATCATGGCTCTCGGCACATCACCCAACCCGCTGATCGCCTCCACTACGGCCGGTCTTGAGACTTCGCGCCGCGGCTGCATCGTCGCCGATGCCGAAGGGGCCACCACACGCGAGGGAGTATTTGCCGGAGGTGACGCCGTCACGGGCGCCGCGACCGTCATTCTGGCAATGGGAGCGGGACGCCGGGCGGCAGCAGCCATCGACAGATACATAAAGTCGAAAACCAACCCCGAAAAACTTGATATATGAAACGCTTGACTCTAATTGCGACCGCCATGGCCGCAACAATCGGACTGGGCTCATGCTCGCAGCCCAACGTACTTGAAGGTACGGTGGCAGAGGTCACGACCAACACCGTAACGGTAAGTTGCGACGACTCGATCGTGACATTCGGGACTTTCGACGCAGAGAAGGATTGCCCCGGCGGTCTCCATATCGGATCTCCGATAACCGTATCGTACAAGGGAGAGATACACGACGGGTTCGCCACGGCAAGCCGTCTGTCGGCTCCGGCGAACTACAACTTTCTCGCTGGATCATGGTTGCAGACATATCCCGTATCGGACGTGGAGCAGGGATTCAGACTGCTCACCGACGGCTCGGCCGAATCCATAAACATGGCCACGCTGGTATATACAGGCTGGTCGGTCGACGGCGACAAGTTGACGCTGTCGGGCAAAAGCATCGGCAACGGCCAGACCATAGACTTTACGGAGACCTGGACAATCGAGAAGGTCAACGAACTGGTACTCAACATCTGTCAGGGCAAAATGCGCATGAGTTACAAACGCGAAAGCGCCCAATAGCATACACCCGTAACATGGAAACACCCGGACGATACATCGCCCGGGTGTTTTCATATCCACCTGTATGATTTACGCCTGTACTCCGGCGTTTTTTGCTATCATCAGAGCCACACGGTCCGCTATCATCTGCGGAGTCACGGCACGTATGCACCGATAATCACCGAACTTGCACTTCGTATTCCCATACGTTGAACACGGGCGGCAGCGCATCTCCACCTGCAGCACGCCCTCCGGGTCGCAACCGTATCCCAGGAATCCGAGTTCGGGGTGCGTGGCGCCCCATACCGACACGACAGGTGTTGCGACAAGCGACGCGAGGTGCATGACCAGCGAATCCATCGAAACGACACAGTCGAGGTTGGATATGAGGTCCATCTCACTGCCAAGGTCCTTCAGAATGCCGTTCAGCGCCGTTACATTGTCATATGTACGCTCCATCTCGCGTGCAAACTCAGCCTCGGCGCCGCCTCCGCTGTGAATGAACACGCGGTCGTATTTTTCACTGAGCAGTTTCACGGCCTCACGGCTCATATCCTCGGGATATGTCTTTCCGCGGTGTGCGGAGAAGGGCGCAAACCCAACCCATGTACCCTGTTTCTCGCCAAGCGGATTCGGGCGCGGACTCTTTACGACGGGAGCCGGGTTGTCGAAGACGAACCCCAGGTCGCGGAACACGTCGCAATAGCGTAGGACCGTATGTTTCAACGGCACGGCCGAAGAGTTGCTGTATCCCAAACGGAACCATTTTTCGATATGGCCCTTCGATATCTTGGCCGTACGCATGCCATGCAGCCACATGACATTGCGAATGACAAGCGACCTCCAAACACGGTGCGTATCGGCAAAAGCATCGATACCGAGATCCCGCATCTCACGCGCAAGCGTCATCAGTTTGCCGAAACTGTTGTAGTCGGTTTTTACTTCAATAGGCATGAAATCGACATCGAGGCCTTCGAAAAAGGGCCGGAAAAGAGGTCTGGTCGCCACAGTGACCTTGACATCGGGATAGGCCCCTTTCAATGCCCTTATCGCATGAGGAAGCATGGCGACATCCCCCATGGCCGAGAGACGCACCACAAGTATATGTTTGGGAAGCGTTCTATTTCCTATTATTCCCATACAATACCGGATTGAGCGACGGATCGTTGTACATTTTCATCTGCTTGTACGTCTTCATGTATTTACGTCCGGCTTCTATATCCTCGATCAGTTCTTCGATGGCTGTCGACAGGTCCTTCTGCTGTTCAAGCAGCGTATCGAGCTTGCGCTGGCAGGCGTCGCGGTGCGCCTGATCTACATCTGCACGACCGGCCTCGATACGCATGTGA
>DXGW01000068.1 GCA_019113665.1 Candidatus Alistipes excrementipullorum | reverse complement strand
ACGAGAATCCGGAGTATTATACTTCATACGGCAACAACACTTATCGCTATGTCGCAACCATGTATGCCGAGGGGCGCGATACGTGGATCTTGGTTGAGCCCGGTGACAAGGTGGAGATATATTTTGATGCTTATGTCTTCAACTATTCGTCGCTCGCCAACACGATGCCGTATTGGTCCAACCGTGAGGAGACCATCGCGGCTCTTGAGGAGACGGGCGGAGGGTTGGATCCCGAATTCTGGAAAACCGACCCGCTGGTGCTCGAAGCCGGCAATCCGGACCTTATGGAGGGATTGCGCAGCGCCTTGACCGGGTGCCGTGAGGGTGACAGCGTCGAGGTTTACATGACTTATGCCGCCGCGTATGGCAGCGGAATAGTGGGCCTTGTCCCCAAGGAGTCGCCGGTAGCCTGGCTTTTTACGATTGAAAAGGTAACGAAAAATTAGGTTTGTCATGAGATATGTATTACGGTTCCTTCTGGTTCCGCTTTTAGCAGGTGTGTTATCGGTTTCGTGTGTTAAAGATCCCGAGGAGGCATACAGCGACGTGGAAAATCGTTCGTTGCGTGCATGGATGCTGAAAAACAAACCCGAACTCGTGGAAAACTATCAGGAAGACGGCGCATATTATGTCGAGGTTCTTGATCCGGGAGTTGCGGACAGTATGTCGATAAACGAAATCCTCAAGGACAAGGATCAGGGCAGTTGCTGGCTGTTTTTCGACATGACCGGCCGCGACCTCCACGGACAGGTGTGCCTGACGCGCAGCGAGCCCATAGCGAAAATGCAGGGTACATTTACCAAATATACCCACTATGTGCCGTATCTGCGCTACATAGGCGACGTCAACATTTCGCTGATGGAAGGTACGTATCTCGCCATGAAGAGTGTGCTGAAACTCGGTGAAAAGTACGCAGCCGACAACAATCTCAGTACGGAATTCGAGGTCCGCTACGGTACGTCGTTGCGTCTGTATCTGCCTTCGTCGGTGGTGAACGGTTCCAGTGGCGTATCCGGTACCGGCGGCTATGAGGGAGAATTCGAACTCGACGGCAATCGTCCGATGATCATGGACTTCAAGATAATGAACCGTGTAAACAATCCGCTTGCTTTCGAGGGTGACCTGGTCGATGCTTTCGGCGAGAGCAATGGCGGAGTGACTCCGGTAAAGGATGATGAGGACGATACGACCGAATCGGCGGCTCTGGCTTCGTTGAGACGCGTGTATACACGTGCCGACGGTACGGACGACGGGCTGGCATGGAAGCATGCGTATGATACCATTCCCGGTTTGCTTGTGAATCCTACCTATGTCCCCGATGTAGAGCGCCCGTTCGAATACGGTTTCCGTTACCTCAAGAGCGAGGAGGACGAGACGCCGGTTTACGGTACCAATGTACCTTATACCGACAGTGACGTATATGCCGGCGGGCCTGCAGAACTTGACAAGAAAATCAATGAAGCTCTTGTCGAACGTTTCGGTCAGGGTGTAATGGACGGCGATACGATCGGCACCGACAATACGGCAAAGATATGGTATATATGCCGTTTCCTTGACGGCTTCATTATTGAAACCAATATCGACGAGGTCAAGGAGATAATATACGGAGAGGTTGAGTCTGAAGGATCGGTGGTAAGCTACTCGCCCGAGAGCGACAAGAACGACCAGACGACTGCATGGTATTATACAATCCCCAAACTGTGTTACGGACAGTGGGCTGCCGTGGTTACCACGTCGAGTTTCGCGTATGGCGCATCGGGACGGTCCGGTTCATCAGAGACTTCGTCGTCCTCGTCATCGTATTACAACTATTACAATTACTACAACTACTATAATTATTATAACAGTTATTACGGCAATTACTATTATGATAATTATTACTACAACTACTACAACAACTATTATTACAACAATTACTACGATATGAGCGACGATACGACCACAACGACGACTGTGACAACTGAGATACAACCCTATACGCCGTTATTGTATCAGTTCTATATCGAAGAGAAGGATTGATCCGTCTGTGATCACGCCATATGGGCCGAAGCAATGCTTCGGCTTTTTTTATAAAAAGTGCTGTATAAATTTTGCCGTATGAAAAAAAAACGTTAATTTAGTAGTGCATAAGTATTACAAAAGCAACTTCAAACTTTAAACCATAGTACTATGATTATCACATTTAATGAACTGCGCCGTATCAAGGACAGATTGCCGAGCGGAAGCTCGCAGCGCATAGCAGATGAATTGGGCATAGACGTCGAAACAGTACGCAATTATTTCGGCGGCCAGCATTTGGACGCAAAGAACGGGGTAGGTGTCCACTTCGAACAGGGCCCTGACGGCGGTGTCGTTACGTTAGATGATACAGCGATTCTCGATGCGGCAATGCGTATCCTGAACGAGAACAAATAAAATGATATTCTTTTTTTGCAACAGGCCGGACAGCAGTGTTCGGCTTTTTTGCGGAAAATATTCATGGATAAACAACCTCGATTTCAAATTATGAAGAGACTCAATCTTGTTTTGCTTGCATTGTGCGCATTGCTCTGCGTCAATGTATCGGCTGCCGACATAAAGTATGTCGATGCTCAGAAACTGACACATCTCGGAAAGATGTGCAAAACCACAAACCCGTACCACCGTGTGGAGGTGGCCGACTATCCCGAACTTACGAAGACCGAAGCCAACCTGCTGCTCAATACGTCGGGTGAGGCCATATTGTTCGAGACCGATTCCAAATCGATATGGGTGAAGGCCGAGTTCGGCATCTCCCGTTGTCCGGGCGGCATGACGATGAATGCGGCCTGCGGCTTCAACCTCTATATCGAGGAGGACGGCGAGTGGCTTTGGGCCGCCTCGCGGTCGAATGCCGCCGGCAAGGACGAGAAGGGTAACAACCGTCTTGACAAACCGCTGCGCCTTATCGCGCATATGGACGGCGAGACTAAGCGCTGCATGATTTACCTCCCTCTGTTCTCGGAGTTGAAATCACTGGAGATAGGTGTTGACGAGGGTGCCTCGATACGCCCGATCGACAACCCGTTCCGTCACAAGATCGCAATATTCGGTTCGAGCTATACGCACGGCCACGGTGCCACATGCGCCGGACAGACCTATCCTGCATTCCTGCAGCGCCAGACCGGACTCTATTTCTGCAGTTTCGGCATGAGCGGCAACAGCAAGCTGCAGCGTGTGATGGGAGAGATTCTGGCGTCGACCGATGCCGAGGCTTATGTTGTTGACGCCTTCTCGAACCCGACCATCGAGGAGATAGGTGCCCGCATACGTCCCTTCATAGCGGAGATACGCAAGACGCACCCGACGGCTCCTATCATTTTCCTCCGTACGATATACCGCGAAAGCCGTAATTTCGACACCAAGGTCGAGGCTGCCGAGCAGAGCCGTATCGACTTTGTGGAGAAGCTGATGGCTGATATTGTCAAGGAGTATGATGATGTATATTATATCAACGTGGCGGACCAGACTGGTGATGACCACAATACTTCGACCGACGGAACCCACCCGTCGTCGTGGGGTTACAAGCGCTGGGCCGATTCGATCCAGCCGCAGATCGTCAAGATACTGAAACGCTACGGTATAGAGTAGCGTGCCTGTCGGCAACATTATGGGGCGGTACATCTCAAATGTACCGCCCTTTTTTTGCAAGGTTTTTATGATTAAATAAAAAATGCTACATTTGTGTCGGTATTCCATGTATGGAATGCCATGACATATAGACATAAATAAGCGCAAGCTTTTACTTTTTGGTTTCCGAAATCGCCAATTTTAGAAAATCCCAGAAAAGTAAAGTTATGTGCTCACGTC
>DXGW01000067.1 GCA_019113665.1 Candidatus Alistipes excrementipullorum | reverse complement strand
CAGAAAATCCTGTTTCGATCTGCGGACAACGGTCCGGAATTTGTGTTTTATCGCCCGAACTTGAGAAGCAGTACGTTGATGTCGGCCGGCGATACGCCCGGAATGCGCGATGCCTGACCGATGGTGGAGGGGGCAATGCGCGTGAGTTTCTGCCGCGCCTCGATCGTCAGCGACTGCAGCGACCCAAAATCGAAACCCGCCGGTATGGCAATGTTCTCGAGGCGGTGCAGCTTCTCGGCGATGAGTTTCTCGCGTTCGATATAGCCGCGGTACTTGATCTGTATCTCCGCCTCCTCGATAGCCTCCTCACTGATCCGCTCGCTCTCGATGAAACGGCCGAGGCGAGGGTAGGCCTTGCCGAGCCCGGCGATCGTCACCTCGCTGCGCAGAATGATGTCATAGAGCTTGCGGCCCTGCGTCATCGGCTCCGATCCTACGGATTTCAGATACTCCTCAATTTCGCATGCTTTGACACTCTGCCGGTGCGCGAAGGAAATAAGCGATTCTACGGCACGTTTTTTTTCGAGGAATTTTTCGTACATTTTCTCCGAAACAAGCCCGATTTCGTAACCTTTGGGCGTGAGCCGCGCATCGGCATTGTCCTGTCGCAGCAATATGCGGTACTCGGCTCGCGACGTGAACATGCGGTAGGGTTCGTCCACTCCCTTCGTTACAAGGTCGTCGATCAGCACGCCGATGTATGCCTCGTCACGCTGCAGCACGACCGGCTCCTCTCCCCTCAGGCGGCGGTGGGCGTTGATGCCCGCCATAAGTCCCTGAGCGGCGGCCTCCTCGTATCCCGTAGTGCCGTTTATCTGACCCGCAAAATACAGATTGTCAACGAGTTTGGCCTCCAGCGAGTGCTTCAGCTGCGTCGGCGGGAAGTAGTCGTACTCGATGGCGTAGCCGGGACGGTAGACATGCACGTCCTCAAGCCCCGCAATCTGGTGTAAAGCCCTGATCTGCACGTCGTAAGGCAGCGACGACGAGAACCCGTTGAGATAGTATTCGTTGGTCGTGCGCCCTTCGGGCTCGAGGAAGAGCTGGTGCTGCTGCTTGTCGGCGAAGGTGCGCAGCTTGTCCTCGATGCTGGGACAGTAGCGCGGGCCTGTGCCCTTGATCGTGCCGTTGAAGAGCGGCGAATCGGCAAAGCCCTCGCGAAGCGTCGCGTGAACCTCGGGCGAGGTGTAGACCAGAAAACAGGGCAGCTGGTTGCGTACGGGCTCCGTCTCGTCGGAAAACGAGAATTTCGACGGCTCTTCATCTCCGTATTGCGGTTCGAGGCGCTCGAAATCTATCGTGCGCGCGTCGAGGCGTGCCGGCGTGCCCGTCTTCATGCGCCCGGCCTCGAATCCGACGGCCGTGAGCGACCCGGTCAACCCGGTCGATGCCGCATCGCCCGCGCGGCCACCTTCGGCATGGGCGCGCCCGCAGTGCATCAGCCCCCCGAGGAACGTGCCGCTCGTGAGTACGACGGCGTCGGCCTCGAAAACCACGCCCATTCGCGTTTTAAGGCCCTTTACGCGCATTTTCGGACCTGAGTCGTCAAAGAGTATCTCCTCGGCCGTATCCTGCCATATATAGAGGTTTTGCGTGTTTTCGAGCGTGTGGCGCCACTCCTCCGAAAAACGGCTCTTGTCGCACTGCGCACGCGGACTCCACATCGCGGGGCCCTTCGAACGGTTCAGCATGCGGAACTGTATGGTCGTGAGGTCGGTGATGCGCCCCATCTGGCCGCCCAGAGCGTCGATCTCGCGCACGATCTGACCCTTGGCGACACCGCCGACGGCCGGATTGCACGACATCGCCGCAAACTTGGTCATGTCCATGGTCAGCAGCAGCGTGCGCGACCCGAGACGTGCGGCAGCCGCCGCAGCCTCACAGCCGGCGTGTCCGCCGCCGACAACTATTATGTCGTAATGGAGTCTCATTCTTCGGAGTGGTACAGGGCCAGATAACGGTCCTCCTTGCGGTGCATCTGCGCGTTGGTGCGCGGTGTCTTGTCCTTCTGCCCGCACAGGTGCAGCAGCCCGTGGACTATCACGCGGAGCATCTCCTCGCTGCGCGTGGCGCCGTATTGTGCGGCGTTGTCGGCAACGGTGCCAACATCGATGAAGACATCGCCCGAAACCCAGCCCTCGTGCCTGTTGCCGTAGTCGAACGTGATGACGTCGGTGTAGTAGTCATGCCCGAGGAACTGGCGGTTCATCTCGAGCAGACGTTGCGACGAGCAGAATATGTAGCTCAGTTCGGTGATGCGGTAACCTTCGGATTCGGCTACCGACGACAGCCACCGGCTTATGCGCCGGCGCTCACGCGGCAGGTAACTGCAGTCGTCGTTATAGTATCGTATGGCCATATCGTTATTTCTTGAAACAGTCCGATGCCTTCAGCTTCACGTTCGGCGTCGGCGCGTAGATGCCGAATACCAGCTTGTACTCCATCTCCATCGTCGTCAGGTTGACCGACGAGCCGATCGTGCCGATGCGCTGGTTGCGCGCAACCTTGTCGCCCTTGGCTACATCGACGTCGGAGAGGTTGGCGTACGACGAAATGTACTGTCCGTGAGCTATATAGACATCGTATTTGTTGGTTATGCGGTTACGCTTGATCTCCAGCACCTTGCCTTCGTAGATCGAGATGATCGCGGCCCACTTGCCGCCCACGATCTCGGCCATGTTGCCCTTGTACCGGCGGACCGTGCCGCCGACAACCGGAAGCCGCAGGTTGCTCGTCTTGCGCGAGAACGAGGCTCCCTCCTTGTTGCCGCGCGTCAGCTTGCGGAGCTCGTTGATGGCTACGCTCAGCTGCTCTTCGCGTGCCAGCTTGTTGCGCAGGGTCTGCTGCTCCTGCGACGACAGCTTCCTGACCGTATTGCGGGCCGTCTGGGCATCGCGCTGCAGGCGCTGTTTCTGGTCCGAAAGGTTGCGCTTGACCGAATCGAGCGAGGCCTGGCGCCGTGTCAGGGTGTCGAGCGTCTGCGAAACCTCGTCGCTCAGGCTGCGTATGCGTTCGATGCGCTCGCTGCGCTTGGCAGCCGCCTCGCGCAACAGCACTATGCGCCGCGACATGTCGAGAAAATCTCCCGACGAGAAGAGATAGGTCAGGTAGTTGCCGTGGCGGTAATTGCGGTACGATTCGCGCACCGTCTCGCCGTAGCGCTCCTTCTCGCGGGCAAGGTCCGACGACAGAGCCCGTGCCGTACTGTCCGTGCGCGCGATCTCGCGGTCGAGAAGCCCCATCTGCCGGCGGTTGGCTTCGAGAAGGTCGTTGCGCGTGGAGATCTGGCGTGTGAGCAGGCGTACGCGCTCCTGTGTCGAGGACTTGTTGTCCTTCAGCTGCTTGATGCGGCGCTCGTCCTCGGCGATCTTCTTCTCGAGGTTGGCTATGACACGCCGCTGTTCGGCTATCTTCTTGTCGTTGCTCTGGGCCTGGCACGTGAATATGGCGGCAACCCCCATGACTGCCAGCAGAGCCTTCAGTATGAATCGTCGTCCCATTGTCGTCACTCCTGCTGTTGTTCGAGATTCGCGATGCGCCGCTCGATCGAGGCCCCGTCGAATCCCTTCTCCAGAGCCTTGCGCCAGTAGATCTCGGCCATGAACTTCTCGCCCAGCGCCGCAAGAATGTCACCATAGTGCAGCTGCAGCGAAGCACTGCCGCTGTTGTCGAGCGATATGGCCTGGCGCATCACCTTCTTGGCCTCGGTGTAGCGTCCCATCGTGTAGAGCACCCAGGCATGGGTGTCCAGAAAGGTCGGGTTGTTGTCGGCTATCTCCGTCGCCCGGCCCGACATGCTCAGCGCCCGGTCGAGGTCGCGCCCTTCGAGGCTCAGGAAGTAGGCGTAGTTGTTCAGTACGCTCGCATTGTCGCCGAAGTACTCCAGGGCACGGTCATAGGCCTCGTAGCAGCGCTTCATGTCGCGCCGCGCACCGCCGTCCCTGCCGAGCCATGCGATACCCGCATCGCTCTCGGCCTGCACCCCTTCGGGCAGCCGCTGCTCGGCCCTCTGATGCCAGACGTCTCCGATGCAGCCCCACAACTCGCTGCGGACAGTGTCGCTGGTCGCGTATCTGAGTGCTTCGCGGTAGCTGTCGATGGCTTCGTCGTTGCGCCTGCCGAGCATGGCCAGATGCCCGCGGCGCATGTAGAGGTCGGCATTCTCGGGAAAGAGCTTCAACGCCCGGTCGAGATAGAGACTGACCGAATCGGCATGGCCGAGGTAGCTCTCGATCTCCATGACGGTCATGAAACTCTCCATGTCGGGATTCGCCTCGCGGCTGCGGGCCTTGTATATCTCCAGCGCCTGGTCGATGCGACCCGAACTTATGAGGTGACCGGCATAGAGGTTCACCACGTCGCGGTTATCCGTATTGTTCAGATAGAGCGACGCGGCAAGGACATCTATCTGCGGGTAGTATTCGCGGTAGAACTTGCGGTTGCCCGTCAGCCGGCGGAAGATGCTCGTCTTCTCGATGGTCGGGAAGTTGTCCATGCGGAAGAGCCTCCCCACAACGTCGAGGTACGAACGGTAATCGCCCCGGCGGTTGTAGAAGTCGGCCAGTGAAGCCCATGCCGCAACACTCGTCGAATCGGCCGATACGCCCCGGCGGTACGACGCCTCGGCAAGCGAATCCTTGCCCGTGACCTCGTAGACCTCGCCCAGGGCCATGTGGTTCTCGGGAAGGTAGGGTGCCTCCGCCACCGACCTCTCGGCCTCGGCAAGCGCCCGGTCGTACTGCATCGTGCGAAGCAGCAGGCGGCGCTTCATCTCGTCGAGGTAGGGCATGCGACCGAACTGCGAATCGGCCGAGTCGAGTATGGCTATGGCCGAATACGGCCGCTCGGTACCGTCGTAGAGCGCCGCCAGAAGGCGGAAATGTTCGGGATTGCGCTCCGTACGAACCAGCTTCTCGAATACCGGTATGGCCTCGCCGTAACGGCTGCCGACGATCAGCGACTGGCCGTAGAGCTGCAGGTACCACTTGTTCGTGCTGTCGAGACCGACCGCCCGGCGGGCATAATCTATGGCCCGGTCGGTCGAGTCGTACACGAGGCTCGCGGCAAGCTCGTAATAGGCCGGGGCATACGTCGAATCGTTGGCTATGGCTGCCATGAACAGCCGCCGGGCCCCGAGTGTGTCGTTGTCGATGCAGTTGCGCTTGACGCCGTCGGTGTAGAGATAGAGGCTGCGGAGCGAATCTGCCGGGAGCGGCTCCGTGTGCACGTCGGCACGCTGCGGGGCCTTGATGAACCCGCAGCTGAAAAAGAGTCCCAGCATCAGTATGGCTGCCGTCCGGCGCATATCCTCTCCGTTTTTTTCAGTTTTATGAATACATCTTTACGCGGCACTTCAGTGGCCGGTGCCGCTCGGGTACGTCTCAGAGTGCACTGTCGAACTGGTGGAGGAACCGTACGTCGTTCTCGAAGTAGAGACGCAGGTCCTTGACACCGTACTTCAGCATCGCGATACGCTCAACACCCATGCCGAAGGCGAATCCCGAATACTTCCCGGGATCTATGCCGCACGACTTCAGGACGTTGGGGTCGACCATGCCGCAACCCATGATCTCAAGCCAGCCCGTACCCTTGCAGACGTTGCAGCCCTTGCCGCCGCAGAGGTTGCACGATACGTCGACCTCGGCCGACGGCTCGGTGAAGGGGAAGTAGGAGGGACGCATGCGAATGGTCGCACTCTCGCCGAACATCTCCTTGGCGAAGTAGAGTATCGACTGCTTCAGGTCGGCGAACGATACCCCTTCGTCGATGTAGAGTCCCTCGACCTGGTGGAAGATGCAGTGCGCACGGTACGAAATGGCCTCGTTGCGGAAAACGCGGCCCGGGCATACCACACGGATAGGCGGTTTCTGACGCTCCATCGTGCGGACCTGTATCGACGAGGTGTGGGTGCGCAACAGCACGTCGGGGTTCTTCTCGATGAAGAACGTGTCCTGCATGTCGCGCGCCGGGTGCTCGGGAGGGAAGTTGAGCGCCGAGAAGACATGCCAGTCGTCCTCGATCTCCGGACCCTCGGCTATGGTGTAGCCCAGACGCGAGAAAATGTCGGTTATCTGGTTGCGTACGAGCGAAATGGGGTGGCGCGAACCGAGCGTCTCGCCGCTTGCGGGACGGGTCATGTCGCCGCATGCGTCGCTGCCGGCGCTCTCGGCCTGTGCGGCAAACTGCTCGCGGAGCGTGTTGACACGCTCGATGGCCTCGCTCTTCAGGCGGTTGAGCTTCTGTCCGAATTCGCGTTTGTACTCCGGAGCCACGCTCTTGAACTCATCGAGAAGGGCGTTCAGCTCTCCCTTCTTGCCCAGTATCCTGATGCGGAACTCCTCTACTTCGGCCGCCGCCTTGGGTTTGAATTCCTCCACGCGACGCAACAGTTCGTTGATTTTGTCGTTCATATTTTGACGTTTTATTCTTTTTGTCTAATTTTAGGCACTGCCTATAAACGTACAAAGTTACAAATTTTTTGAAATATGTTCCGTAAAACGCTTGTATTTATATTGGCGGCCCTGTGCGCCGCCGCAACGGTATGCGCCCAGAGCGTCGGTGTCGTCTTCAGCGGAGGCGGCGCAAAGGGACTTTACCATATCGGCGTTTTGCAGGCTCTCGAAGAGAACGAGATACCGGTGGACTATATTGCGGGCACTTCGATGGGGGCCATCATCGCCGGCCTCTATGCCGCCGGTTATTCGCCCGACGAAATGAAGGCCATAGTCGCATCGGGCGAGGTCGAAAGGTGGGCCACGGGCAAAATAGACGCCAGCCACAGGCACTTCTACCGCCAGATGCTCGAACTCCCCTCGGCCGTGACCCTGAGACTCAACCTCAAGTCACGCCGTCAGGGCGAAAAGGTGCTGCAGATGCCCGGGAACCTCATCTCGTCGGCAAGCATCGACCTTGCGCTCGTCGGGCTGTTCCAGCCCGCCACGGTGGCTTCGAACGGCGATTTCGACTCGCTCATGGTGCCGTTCAGGTGCCTCGCAAGCGACATGAACGCCCGCCGCGGCACGGTTTTCAAGAACGGCGACCTCGGCAAGGCTATACGTGCCTCGATGTCGCTGCCGCTGGTCTTCAAGCCCGTGGAGATAGACTCGATGCTGCTCTATGACGGCGGACTATTCGACAACTTCCCGTGGCGCTCGCTCGAGGAGGATTTCCACCCCGACTTCTACATAGGCTCCAAGTGCACGTCGGGCAATACCCCCGTGAACAACGAAAGCAACATAGTCGACCAGGCACTGATGCTCATGACGACGAATACCGACTACTCGCTGCCCGAAGGGCGCGGCGTGATGATCGACCGTGCCGTCGATGCCGGAATGCTCGACTTCGCCAAGGGCGAGATGATCATAAGGCAGGGTTATGAGGACGCCATGGCCGCAATGCCGCAGATACGCGAGGCCGTAAAGTCGAGGCGGCCGGTCGAAGAGGTGGAGCGCCGGCGGGCCGAGTTCCGCAGCCGGTCGCCGCAGCTCATATTCGACAACTATGAGATCAAGGGCCTCAGACGCTCGCAGAGAGCCTTCGTCGGTGACATGATGCAACTCTACGACAAGTCGGACCGTCCGCGCGAGCTGTCGTTCGACGAGTTGCGCAACAGGGTCTACGACCTGCTGGCCGAGAACGACTTCGTGGCCGACTACCCGTCGGTGACATATTCGGCCGGGAGCGGCCGCTATACCGCCGGGCTGAACCTGCAGGCGCGGCCGTCGTTCAAGATATCGTTCGGCGGGAACGTCTCGTCGACAGCCTTCAACCAGGCACTCATCAGCCTGAGGTATGAAACCATTGGCCGCGTGGCCCAGCAGGCTTTCCTCGACCTCTACCTGGGAACGATATGCAACGTCGGGCGTCTCGGCGGCCGCACGACCTTCTTCCAGCGTTACCCGATGTTCATCGACTATTCGTACAACTTCGGCGTGATGAACACGCTGCACGGCAACTTCGGAAACCTCACGCGCGTGGACAACAGCTGGAACATCAAGAGCAAGGAGAATTTCGGTTCGGTGGGTGTGGGCGTGGCCCTCACCAAAAAGAGCGTGCTGCGTGCCGTCGTGCACGGCGGCGAGACCACGTACCGAATGAGCGACTGGGAGGACCCCACGCGGTTCGTCTTCGTCGGGGCGATGCTCGAACTGCAGCGCAATACGCTCGACGTACCGCTCTTCCCGACCAGGGGAACGAACCTCACGGTGTCGGGCATATACATCTTCGGACAGGACAAGTACAGGCGCAATCCCCTGACCGACGAGCCGACAGGCGAAAAACAGCAGCGCAAACAGTGGCCCGGTGCCCGCGTGACGTGGGAGCAGTATTTCCGTTTCCCGGCGGTCAAGTGGTTCTCGCTCGGCTATGAGGTCGACGGCGTCTTCACGGCGCACCCGCGATTCGAAAGCCCCGAAACGACCGTCATGTCATCGCCGCTGTATGCCCCGATCCCCCATTCGAACATGATCTGCATGCCCGACTTCCGCGCCGCGAAGTTCGTGGCCGCCGGCGTCATGCCGACATTCAACATCATCGACAACCTGATGGTGCGGGCCGGTTTCTATGCCATGTTCCGCGACAAGATGTACACCGACTCCAACTGGCATTACATCGCCGACCTCTCGGTAGTATACCATACGGCCGTCGGCCCCGTGAGCCTCGCCCTCACGAAGTACGACCTCGACAACTGGAACAATACCTATCTGACATTCAATTTCGGAATGCTTATCTTCTCGCCGAAGGGGTTGTTTTATTGATTGTCTTTGGGGAGGATTTCGCCCTGCCTGTTTGGGGCTTTCGTCCTGCCTGTTTGGGGCTTTCGCCCTGCCCGTTTTGCGGGTGTAACGGGCGGCATTGCCCTGTGGGCGGTCATGTGCCGCGGCCTTGGCAGAAGGCAGCCGTCGCGGCGCAGGCTGTTGCGTCCGAGATGGCCGTGGTATTGTGTCCGAGATGGCCGTGGTGTCGCGCGCAGGAAGCCCGCGTCAGGCTATGCGCTGCAGGCGCGAGGCTTCGGTAAGCCTCATGTTCGCGTAGTCGATGCCCGATATTGCGCAGAGACCGCACTCGCGCCCCTCTTCGATCGAGCCGAGGCTGTCGCCCATGCCCAGTGCGGCGGCGCCGTTGCGTGTGGCCCATGTCAGGAGCTCGTCCAGCGGCACGTCGCCCAGGGCCTTCATCTCGTCGAGCATCGAGAGCGAGCTGTTCGATGCGAGCGAATCCGTACCCACACAGACGTTGAGGCCGTTGCGGCGCAGAAGCCCGGTGTCGGGCGCAAGGCCCGAAATGTAGCCGTTCGACCGCGGGCACAGCACCCAGTAGACCGGTGCCGTGAAGTGTTCCATGATGATGTCGATGTCGCGCTGGCCGACGCAGCAGCAGTGTATGAGCAGTACGCTGCGGTCGCGCGGGACGCTTGCCGCCACACGCTCGGCCGGAGAACCGTAGTGCAGGAAATCGCATTCGAACCCCTGGGTCAGATACCAGTCGTGCAGCGCCCCGTGCCCGTCGTAGAGCTCCTGCTCGGCCGGAGTCTCCATGAAGTGTATCGACAGCGGCGCTCGGTTGCCGTCACGGCATATCGACTTGAAGATGTCGTCCTGCAGCGAATATGTGGAGTGGGGTGTGGCCGAAGTGGCGGGGTTGCCGAGCAGCGCCGCGGCCTGCTCCGTCGATGCGGTGCGCAGCCCGAAGACCTCGGCGAAGGTGCGGTAGCGTATGCGGCTCGCGGCCTTGACGGCAAACGATGTCCCGCCGTTGGCTATGTCGCCGACGGCGTCGATGCCGCCCTCCCACAACTCACGGTCGGCCCGGCGCATCGCCTCGAACCTCTCGACGTCGGAGAAACGCCCCCTCTCGCGCGCCATGCCTGCGGCAAAGGCTGCAAAACCGCCGCCCGGCGCTATGGCGCCGCGCAGGTATGACAGTTCGAGGTGGCAATGGGCGTCGACCATTCCGGGTATGAGTATGCCGGCGTAGAACTCGATCCCCTCCATGCGGTCGAGCTCCCCGTCGCCGTAACGCCCGATCGAGACGATGCGGCGTCCGTCGAGCGTCAGCAACGGCCTATCGACTATCCCCGTCGGAAGCAGTGCCAGATGGGAGGCTATCCGTCGCATGGCTGTCGGGTGTGAATTTTCCTATGAATTCGTCGGCAAAGATGCGTATGACGAGCTGGCGCTCGTAAAGGCTGTCGACGGCAGCCTGCGTGTCGGGCGTGTGTACGACCTTGAGGCCGTTTATGGTGATGCCCGTATGCTTGCCCTTATCGGGTCGCGTGAACTCCATGAGGTTGATCACGAGCCGCTCGGCCGTCGTGTCGGCATGGAGCGTGCGCGAGGCGAGTTCCATATCGCGGCGTTTGCGCAGAAGGTACTGCTGGCGCCCGAAACGGCTGCTGTCGGCCCGCTCGAACCAGAAGACGCTCTTGCGCGAGTTGTTGTCGTCGAGCGAATCGAGCTTGTATTCGTACGAGATCTCATAGTCGCCCGGCATGACGTTGTCGACGACGATGCGCAGCCGTGCGGTGTCACGAAGGCGGCCGACACGTATGAGCGAATCCTCGTAGACGGTGCGCGTGAAGGTGCGGCGCGCGATGTTGTCGATGGTGTCGAGCACCGAGGTCTCCTTCTCGTAGAACTTGCCCTCCTCCTCGAGCATGTCGATCGCTACCTCCACGACATTGCCCAGACGGGCACTCTTGCGCTTCGAGAAGTTGCCGATGGTGTACTGCACGTCCTCGCTCGTGTAACCGTATTTGGCGAATATGGGCTCGTAGACATCGAGCGAGTCGAGGTCTATGTCCTGATTGTTGATGTAGGCATTGGTCAGGAAGGCGTCGTGGAAGATCAGCGCCAGAGTCTTGTCGGGTATGATCTTGTGACGCGCGCATGCGACCGCCGCAACGGCGGCTGCAATGATAAGTACTGTTTTCAGCAATCGTTTCATCGTAGGTATCCTGCTCGGACAAGCTAACGCGCTTTCCGCAAACAAAAGTATGAAATATTTTCGGTTTTGAGCAGCCCCGCCGCGACAAAGCCGTCGCCCGACACCGTTTTCCCTCCGGCAAAGCCCCGCGGGCGGCCCCGAAATGCCCGAAGGAGGGGTGCCGGCAAAGATAAACCGGCCTCATTTAAGGTGAGGCCGGTTTACTGTCCGACGTCCTGATGACCGCTATTCGGTCAGGTTGCCCGAAACGGTTACCTTGTCGCCGTTGTTGATGTAGACGAACAGATCCTTGCAGTACGCCTCCAGAATATTCTCCAGGGCGGTGGTGCTGACGTTGTCGCGGACGTAGACCATATCCTCGCCCGTCATGCCGACGGCCGTCTCGGTGAACTGTGCGTTGCCAACGATGCCCGCAGCAAAGGTCTTCGCCGAAAGCGTAGGGGCATAGTTGCGGTTGCCGTCGACCTCGGCCATGTTGTAGACCGTGCCGACAATGCCGCCTGCATCGTTGCCGCCCTTGACCGAACCGTAGTTGGTGTTGCCGCTCACGGTGATGACGTTCTTCGCGGGATAGGCGCTCGCAGCCCCGTTGTAGCGGATCCAGCCGATGATGCCGCCCGTGCCGTATGCCGTGGAGTTGTTGACGATGTCGCCGTTGTTGGTGCAGCCCGTGACGCTGCCCGCATTCTGCTGCTCGGCAACGATGCCCGCAACGTCGGTGCCGTTGCCCGTTATGGCCGCATTGTTGGTGCAGCCGCTCACGTTGGCGGCCGAAAGTCCCGCAATGCCGCCGACAACACCCGCCGTGCAGGTGACCGTACCGTCATTGGTGCAGTTCGAGATGGTCATGGTCTCGCCCTCGGCCGTGTAGTAGGCCGCACCGACGATGCCGCCGACATTGGCTCCCGTGCCGCTGACGCTCGCGCCGTTGTGGCAGTCGGTGATAGTGCCGCTCCTGGTCATGCGGCCGACAACGGCGCCGTTGCCGCGTGTCGCCGCAATGCTGCCCGATACGACGTCGATGCCGCTGACCGTACCGCCGCCCGTGAGCATGCCTACGGCCGCTGCAGCCATCTCGCTGTCGGGTACGTTGATGTCGACATTCTCGAAGACGAGATTCTTCACTTCGCCTCCGTCGACTATGCCGAACAGACCGATGGCGCTGTCGGCGTTGTCGCACACGGTGATGGTGAGGTTGCTTATGGTGTTGCCTTTACCGTCGAACGTACCCTTGAACGACGCTCCTACAGGTGCGCTGCCAAGGCGCATGCCGACGCCTACGGGTGTCCATTCGAGGTTGTTGAGGTCGAGGTCGGAGTTGAGTGTTACGGTGTAGCCCTCGAAAGTGGTGCCGCCGTTGACGAGCCCGACGAAACCGGCAAGCTGCTCGGCGTTGTTGACGGATACGGTTTTGGCATTGTTGTCGACCACCGGCGACTCGCTGTTGCCCGACCATGTGCTCTGTCCGAGTTCGCCGTCGAATCCGGGTTTCACCTCGACGTTTATGTCGGCCTTCTTTGTCAGGAGGTTACCCGATACGTTTGTGCGGTAGTTGCGCTGTACGGGTATAGACGAGAAGTCGTACGCCCCGGCCACTTCCGCGCCGTTCTCGTCGAGGAACGACATTGTGAAGTCTGCGAGGAACTGCTCGGTGCCTGCGGGAGCGAGCACATAGTCGAACGAGAGATGTCCTTCGGCGTCGACAACGGCAGCCGCATCGGCATAAGCCACGGCGCTCTTTGCGTCGGTGAGCTCACCTGTGAGGAGGTTTATGGCGGTGGGAACCGATTTGAACTCGATCTTCACCTTCTTGGGTTCGAGAGCCGGAGCTGCGGCCTTCACCTCTGCGAGGTCGAGGGTCTTGACGTTGAGCTGGCCGAAGGGACGCTTCAGTTCGACGTTTACGGCCTGCGACTTGTCGGCTACTACCTGAGCCGTTCCGAAGAATGCGTCGCGTGCGTCGTCATTTCCGATGTAGTCGCCCGTGAACGCAACGTTCGCGAGGTCGGCGGTGTTGTAGTGGAGGTCCGAGTTGATGTCGGCGCCCGACTTGTCGGCCCAGAAGACGAGGTCGAAGGTCTTGCCGGCGATCAGACGCGCCGAGAACGTTGCCGAGAGGTTCTCTACGGCAGCTACCTGACGTTCGCCGTAGAGTTCGCCGTCGAGGTAGATCTGCATGATACAGCGGTCGACGGTCGTACCGTCGCCGGCAGCACGGGTTTCGGCCATCTGAGCGGGCAGCGAGGTCTTGACCGTGATCTGCGTGTCGCCCGACGCAGCGTCGAGTGACTCCGTCTTCTGGCATGCCGTCATGCCGAGAAGAAGTGCGGTTACTGCAATAAAAAGTCTCTTCATTTGTATGGTTTTTTATGCGTGCCGTACCCTCGGGCCATGCAGGCCGGGTGCGGTAGGCTGGTTATTCGTTTCCGGGACGGGGCGGTGCCGGTTGGCGGCCCTATCCATTTAGTTCCCACAAATATAACTTTTTTTCGTTATTTGTGAAAAATTATCTTTTTTGTTCCGGACGGCCGTTTTTTTACGGAAAAAATGTAAAAAATGCCGCAGCCTCTTGACAAGGGGGTACGGCGTGTCGTATATTTGCGTTGTCGAAACCGTTGTCGACATCTGAGGCAGATTGTCGATAATGTTTTCAACAGGGATTATCCTCGAATGATGCGCATCTGAACCCTGTTTTTACGACTTTTCGATTTTTATCAACAAATTCTCAAACGATTTATCAACATGAACCGCGCGCAACTCGAAACTGCGCTGCGGGACATCGCCGCCGATGCCGGTTACAGCTTCCGCGCGGCCGGCGACGAATATGCCTCGCGTTCGGTGAAGGCGTATCCCGCAGCATGGCTCTCTCCTCCCGTCATGCACTCGATCGAAGGCCGCAGGCACGGCCGCATATCCTACGATGTGACCCTCCACCTGCTCGACAAGGGCGCTAAACTCTCCCTCGAACAGCGAAACGCCAAATGGGACGAACTGGAATCCGATGCCCTGGCCATATTTACGGCCCTCTCGGAGAAGGAGTGCGTGATCGCGGTCGAGAATCTCGAAATGACTCCACGCTCCTCGGCCCTGACAAACCATGGCGTAATATCGCAGACCGTCACCGCCCGTGTGACAACTTGCTTCTGATCCAACGACAAAATCCACGAAAACCATGACTTTCCTGACAATTCCCGACAATTATGCTCCCGTCGATGGCAGACTCTTCTACCAATTCGAAACCGGCGGCGAGAGCCTCGACCTCGACATCAAGGTGATAGACCTCCTGGCCAACCATGTCATCGGCTCGAAACGGATTTACGACAGCGCTTACGGCGAAATAGACATCGCTCCGATCCTGCGAAAGATGTTCGCCTATTCGCTGGTCGATAGTGAAACCGGAACATCTACCTCCTACGGGCTCTCGAAGAGAGTCTGCGTCGAGGTCAACGGCGAACGTTCCGACGTGCGTATCTTCATGGCCGTGGATATCGCCGACAGCTCGTCGTCGTGCGTGCTGGGCCTCGATGACGGGACGCAAAGGCAGATCGCCTTCGGCGAGTCGGAGCAGATATTCTTCTTCGCGCCCGACGGCGGAACGGTCGAGGTAACGGCTGAGGGAAACGGCGTCAGCGACCGTCGCAGCTATGAATCGCAACCCGATGAATCGCTCCAGATATTCTATATCCGGCCGTCGGATTTCCCGCCGCAGACCGAGAGCATAAACGTGGTTTTCATGCTGCCCGGCAAAGTCGCCTCGATCGAGTACCGGCTGGTAAGGCGCCCCTCGTCCGCACGGCGCATGTCGTGGGTCGACACTAAGGGAATAATGCGTTTCCATACGTTCCCCACATGCTCGCCCAAAACCGTGAGGTTCGACCGCGAACGCATATACGGGCCGTCGGGGTACGTCGACATCGATGTCCGCACCGAGACCCTGCTGCGGCTCGTCTCGGATTTCGAGCCGCGCGCCCGCGTCGAGAAACTCGCCGGGATACTCTCCTCGCGTTTCATATGGCTGCGCGACGCCGGCGAGTGGGTGCGTATGTGCGCCGTGTCGGCCGAGACGGCGATAGCCTGTGACGGATCGCTCAACAGGGCCGAAATAGAGGTCAAACCCGTATCCCGCGACGTGCGCCTATGAAACTCCATATCGACGACATTATATACACATGCGACGCCTCGCAGAAGGTGTCGCTCGACTACCGCGCGGCCGACCTGGCCGAAGTCGGGAGCTGGCGCGAAGGCTCCAGCCTGCGGCTGCGGCTGCCGTCGACGGCCGAGACCGACGCCATATTCGGCGGACCGGCACGCATGGATACAATCGACCGCTTCAACGACGCATACCACGAGGCCCGCATAACGGCCGACGGAGCCGAGATCTTCCGCGGAACGGCACTGCTCGCAGGCGTGGACGTCGTCGACGGCCGGGCCTGCTACGAACTCGAGATCACGGGCGGCGGCGCCATGTGGGCAAAGGTCGCCTACCTGCGAATGTTCAACCTTACCGACATCGAATACTCCGGACTGATGACCCCGACGGAGATATGCAACAGCTGGACGGACGATACTCCCGTGAGGTTCCTGCCCGTGCTGCGCGACAATTACGAGCTGCACAATTCGTCGGTCTCGTCGATGACGCCCGAACGTATACTCACGACCGACGACTATCACCCGTTCATATCGGTCGACGCTCTGGTCAGGGCCATATTCCGGCAGGCAGGGTACGAGGTCGACAGCCGTTTCATGGAGGGCGAACTCTTTCGCTCGCTCTACATGAGCGGGGCCTATCACTCGATCGACGCCTCGCTGCGCAAGTCGAGAATGGATTTCCTCGCCGGACGCACGGCCGACGCCACGGCCACGGCCGATTTGCTCGGGCGCGTATATGCCTCGCCGTCGGTGCTGCTGAACTCCGTGGGCAACATCGTCGACACGGCCGATGCGGCGCTCGTTGCAGGCACATTCTCGAACAACGGCTGCTTCTCGGTCGAGGAGGGCGTGGCGCGCTTTACGCCCGTGACGGCCTGCAACGTGGGGTTCGAATACACGCTGCACTTCATCACCGACCACGTCATCGAGTCGCGCGAACGGCTGCGCGGGTTCGACCGGATATACCTCGGAAGCGGCGTGACCGT
>DXGW01000066.1 GCA_019113665.1 Candidatus Alistipes excrementipullorum | reverse complement strand
TATCGGCCGGCCCTGTTCGAATTCACCGAGCGATGCCACATGTATCCAGATGATCCTGTCATCAGGTTTGACGCTCTGTCGCATGCGCTCGAACAGCCCTTTGCGGCCTTCCCACCACAGTTTGGCTTTGGGATACCACCAGGAAGCTATTCCTATGCACCTGGTATAAATGATGATGCCGATATTATATAGCCACATTTTCGATGTACGGAGTTTTGCGGGGCAAAGGTAGTATATTTTGTCGGAAAAGCAAAATTACCAGTGACTTTGCATGGCATTTTCTATATATCGTATGTCGCAATCGTTTTCGTCGAACATGTCGACGGCCATAAGATCGAATTGCGGCTCGAGTTTCGTCCCGCTCATGGCCAGGAATGCCTCCGCCCCGCGGAACAGCGCACGGCATTTGGCCGGAGATATGGCCTGTTCGGGAGTCGTCCAGCCTCCGGCCCTGCGTGTCTTGACCTCGATGAAGTGTATCGTGTCGTAACGTGTCGCGATGATGTCGATCTCGTAACGTCCGCATCGCCAGTTGTATTCGAGTATCATGAACCCGTTGCGTCGCAACCATTCGGCGGCGAGACGTTCTCCGCGACGTCCGATATCGGCTGCAGTTGTCATAAGATTACGTTTATGGCTGCAGCCGATTCGGGAACAGCGACATGTCTGTGTGTCATAACAGGAAACTCAGGTCGTCGCCTGCATGTACTTCACGTGTGGGCAGGCCTTTTTTGAATATTCGCATCGGGCGGTCTCCCTTCAGTTCGAGATGACCGTCGTTGTAAAGCAGCATGCAGCCTTCACGAAGCCCGACAACATAACGACGGGGATTGGCCTCGATGTATTCGAGTATTCGCTGCTCGCGTGTTTCACCGGCATGTCCTTCGGGATTGGCGTCGAGGTAGTGGGGGTTGATCTGGAACTTTACTGCTCCTATTGCCTTGAACGACGACGGTTCGACTATCGGCATGTCATTGGTCGTGCAGATGGTAGGGCAGCATACGTTGCTGCCGGCCGACCAGCCTACATATGGAGTACCGGCCTTTACCTTGCGCAGTATTGCGCTCATGAGACCCTGTTCCTGCATCTTTTTTGCGAGAGCGAATGTATTGCCGCCGCCGACACATATCGCCTCGGCCTGGCGTATCATTTTGGCGGGATCGGCTGCACGGTGTACCGAACGCACGCGTATGCCTATTTCGTCGAACCGGGCCTGTACCTTTGCTTCGTACTGGTCGTATGAGAAGGTTACGGCCGCATACGGCACGAAAGCTATCTCCCTGACTCCTTCGAGGAAGCGTCCTATCTCGTTTATCGGGTACTTGAGGTACTCTTCGCCTGCGTTGGTCGAATTGGATATCATCAGCAGTTTCATAACAAGTTGGTTTTTAGTTGTTTGTAAGTTGCAGACCGCCGCTGCGATCAAAACATTGGCTTTATGATGTCAAAAATAATAAAAAAGTGTTATCTTTGCGCAGAATTTGTGGAATTCGATTTGGTATATGAAGAACAATTATTTATACCTATAAAATAAATGTTTAACTAAAACTTGAAAATTATGTCAGAAATTCAGTCCAAAGTTGTTGAGATTATTGTTGACAAGCTTGGTGTAAAGGAGTCGGAGGTTACTCCCGAAGCAAGTTTCACCGGTCACCTGGGAGCAGACTCGCTCGATACCGTTGAGCTCATCATGGAGTTCGAGAAGGCTTTCGACATTCAGATTCCCGATGAGGACGCCGAGAAGATCGCAACTGTAGGCGATGCCATCAAATACATCGAGGAGCACAAGAAGTAATCAATCTCAACAATTTTAGCTGCAGAACAGACTTGACTTTATGGGTATACGGCGTGTAGTTGTTACGGGTATAGGGACGATTAACCCTTTGGGAAACGATGTGGCCGAGTTCTTCGCCAATCTTGAAAAGGGTGTAAGCGGCGCTGCCCCGATAACGCATTTCGATGCCGGTAAATTCAAGACCCGTTTTGCCTGCGAAATCAAGAATTACGACTGGACCCGATATTTCGACCGCAAGGAGGTCCGCAAGTACGACCTTTTCGCTCAATATGCCCTTGTGGCTGTTGCCGAGGCTTTGCGGGATTCGGGGTTCTCTGTCGAGAACAGCGACGCTGAACGAGCCGGCGTAATTTGGAGTACCGGTGTCGGGGGACTGACATCGTTTTTTGAGGAAGTAACGGACTATGCCGGGGGAGATGGTACTCCCCGGTTCAGTCCGTTTTTTATTCCTCGAATGATTCCCGACCTTGCGGCGGGATACATATCCATAAAATACGGGTTCAAGGGCCCCAACTATTGCGTATCGTCGGCTTGTGCTTCGTCTAATCACGGACTCATAAGCGCTCTGGACCAGATACGTACCGGACGTGCCGACGTGATGATCGCCGGAGGTTCGGAGGCCGTTGTCAACATACCCGGGGTCGGCGGCTTCAACTCGATGCAGGCCATCTCGACCCGAAATGATGACCCGCAGCATGCCTCGCGTCCGTTCGACGTTGCGCGTGACGGTTTTGTCATGGGAGAGGGCGCTGCAGCGCTCGTCCTTGAGGAATACGAGCATGCGAAGGCTCGCGGAGCCAAAATATACAGCGAATTTGCCGGCGGCGGAATGTCTGCCGATGCCTATCACATGACGGCACCCGATCCCGAAGGCAACGGCGCGGTTAAATCAATGAAAGACGCATTGGCAGAGGCGGGACTTTCACCCGCACAGGTCGATTATGTCAATGTGCACGGAACATCGACGCCTCTTGGCGATGTTGCCGAGCTGAAAGCCATGCACAAGGTTTTCGGTGAAGACATTTACAACGTGAATATCTCCTCTACCAAGTCCATGACGGGCCATCTGCTGGGTGCTGCTGCCGCTGTCGAGGCTTTGGCGTGCATATTCGCAATCGAAAAAGGGATTGTTCCCCCGACAATCAATGTCGAGGAGGTCGACCCTGCAATCGACCCGAAGCTCAACCTTACGCTCAACAAGGCGCAGAAGCGCGACGTGCGTACGGCCATGAGTAACACTTTCGGATTCGGCGGCCACAACTCCACCGTCGTGTTCCGTAAACTTTAATTTAAACCCGATTATCATATGTTTGACTTTTTATTACGCCCCATAAGGCGGAATTTCGGCATTGATAAGGAGTATTACAGATTTATCGATGACATGTTCGGTTTCATACCCAACAACATCGAATTGTACAAACTTGCCCTGATACACAAGTCGGCATCGCAATCCATCGGGGGATTGAGCATGAACAACGAGCGTCTGGAGTTTCTCGGCGACGCTGTAATAGAGTGCGTTACCTCCGATTATCTATACATAGAGTTTCCGGACCGCAACGAGGGCTTCCTCACGCAGTTGCGCTCCAAGATCGTATCGCGCCAGTCGCTCAACGACATGGCCCATGAGATAGGACTTGACAAGTACGTCATCACGGGTTCGAACGGAGGCGGTCTTGTCCAGAAACACATTTACGGAGATGCTTTCGAGGCCATGGTCGGTGCCATATATCTCGATCAGGGTTACGAGTTTGTCAACAGACTGCTTATCAACAATATTTTTTACAAATATCTCAATCTCGAGTATCTCACCGAGTCCGAGACCGATTTCAAGAGCCGGCTGATCGAGTGGTGTCAGAAAAACCACCACAATGTAGTGTTCCGTACGCGCACGGTCACGGATTCGCGGGCTTCTGCTCCCGTATTCAACTCGACTGTGCTTATCGACGGTATGGCTGTAGGTTATGGCTCCGGAGATTCGAAAAAGACCGCAGAGCAGAGCGCTGCATGCTCCGTAACACGTGAAATAGGCGAAGAGGAGTATACCGAACTGCTTGACAAACTTGATCGCATGGAGGCCGAATCGGCCCGCCGCAAGCAGCAGAAGGGTACGGTGAAGGCTGCAGATGCCGGCAAGAGTGATAATAACATTTCGGCTGAGACCAAAAACAGGGGCAATAATAGTCCCGCGGTGAAACGTCAGCCCGACAAGCAACCGCAGGCACAACCGGTTGCAGATGCTGTACCCGCCAAATCCGAAGAGATTGGTTTGGTTGCCGCTGAAGCGGAGGTTTTGGTTGTTGCCGAGTCGGATAATTCTTCGGCCGAGACGGTTGTAAATGAACCGTCGGAAACAAGGCGCCGCCGTCGCCGCCCGTCACGCGCACAAAAACGCGATGGGCAGACAGAGAATGCTGATGCTCAGAACATGATGGAGCCTGCAAATGCCGGATCTGTCGGATTTGACGTCGACACGGCTGCTGCGGAAACTGCTGCAGAGCCTGCTCCCGAGCGCAAGCCGTCGCGCCGCCGTCCTTCGCGGGCCAAAAAGGCCAATGCCGAGTCTGCAGTTGCGGCTGATAAAACGGCTGCCGATGTAAGCGCCAAACCGGGTGATGGTGATGTCGTATCCGCCGAAGAGGCCGCGCCGGGTCTGCCGGTACCGACAAAACGCCGCCGCCGTTCCTCTTCCCGCACAAAAAAGGAGGCGCCTAACTCCGAACAACAGGCTGAAACGCAAGTGGAAAACATCTGATGATGAACCCTCTGTTAAATAAACTGGTTACTCTCGGCGTCGGTTCCATGACCGACGTCGAGTTGCTTGCACTTGTCATTGATGACGGCGGCTCGCAACCGGCAGCCATGGAGCAGGCGGCCGGTATACTTTCGACATGCGGGTCGCTTGCCGGTCTCGGCAGGACGGATATTGCACGTCTGCGCATGGTCGAGGGTGTCGGACTGAAACGCGCCTCGCGTATTGTGGCCGCCTCCGAACTCGGACGACGGTTCATGGCTGCCGAAGCAGATACTGTCGATTCGGTAAATACGAGTGCAGATGTCGCCCGCATATTCCGCCCGTTGGTCGAGGGACTCAAGTATGAGGAGTGCTGGGTGCTATACCTGACCAATTCAAACCGCATCATCGAGCGCCAGCGTGTCAGCCAGGGTGGGGTGCAGGGAACCGTCGTGGACCACAGGCTTATTGCAAAGCGTGCGTTGGAACTGCTTGCTACACAGGTATTGATGGTCCACAACCACCCGTCCGGCGATGCGGAACCGAGCGAAGCCGACAAGGCGCTTACACGAAAAGTGGCCGAGGCTTTGGCTTTGTTCGACATACGCCTTCTCGACCACGTTATCATTTCGCGAAACAACGAATACAGTTTCCGGCAGGCCGGTCTGATAGGGTAGACCTGCCGTGCAGTATCACTTAACGGGAAACGCCATTGCAGACAGGCGTTTCCCGTTTTTTTGGGTGCGGTTATTTCGGGGATTTTACGGATATGTACTCGCTTATGGCCTTTACGTACTCCCCGAAAGCTTCCGCACCGAGAGGGGTTATGCTGCACAGCGTCCGCGGCATCTTGCCCTTGAATGTCTTTTCCACGTCTATGTATCCCGCCTTCTGCAGCTTGTCTATCTGTACACTCAGGTTTCCGGCCGTGGCTCCCGTGTGTTCCCGCAGGTAGACGAAGTCGGCACTCTCGACACTTACGAGTATCGACATTACGGCCAGCCGCAACTCGGAATGCAACAGTGGATTAAGTTCTCGGAACATTGTTTTAGTCTTTTTTGCCGTTTTTACGTGCTTCGTGTATCAGTATGTGCCCCGGTATGCACATCAGCAGGAAAAATATCGCTGCAAAGATAAGCATATCGTTGATTTGATATGTGAATATTGCTTCGGGACAATCTTCCAGGACCATGTGCCGTACGGCGAAAATAGTCGACGACAGCATCGAAAGAGCCCCTCCTGTTGTGACGGCTCTCGAGCGGATTATGGCGCCCGTTATTGCCGTACCCATTCCGATCAGCAGCGTCATCATGAAGAACATCGAGATATTGTATACGAATGCGGCGCCGAATGCGAACAGCACAGAGAATCCGAAAACGACCCATACGGCCGTTATGGCACGGTCGATATATGATTTTACGTATTCACGGCCGTTGTTGCGACGGGAGAGCAGCCATGTAAGCAAATATCCTATGACCGGCAGGGCGAACCAGCCCCAGCCCCAATAGAGGTCCAGACGGTGCATGGCGTACTCCCATAACGATACGGCTACGGTGGTGTAGCCCCATATCAGGAACGGTACTCCGGCTTCACGGGTGAGTTGTGTGCGTGTGTCGCGTATCATCGAGTTGATGATTTCGAGACTCTCGTGTTCGGTGATTTTTCTCTCTTCCATAGTGCTTATGTTTTAGGGTTCAACAATCCAGCAGATAGTATATCCATTGCAGCGCTACACCCACCCCCCCAGCAGCCCGCCACCCACAATACCCACGGGTATGACGGCGTAGTCACGCTGTTCATTATCGACAGGAACGTGCATATTACGATAAATGTCGCTGTGTGGCGTATGACAGTCTTGCGGCGTTTCGCCAGCTCTTCGGCTGACAGCCTTGTGTTGCGCTCTTCCATTTTCAGTTAATTATCCTTGTTCTGTTGCAAATATAAAGTAGTTTATAACATAAACCAAATTTTCGGCGGAAAATTTTAACGAAAACACTATGCGGCCGGGCATTCGGTTATTTATAACCGAAAAAAAAGCACGTGTATACATTTATGTCGGTTATGTCGGTGTTTGCATGAAATCTTTCGGTAGTGCGGGCGGCACAGCATAAAATAGCGAAAAGCCGACGCAATATGCCGATTGTTTGCTATCTTTGCGAATCAATAGGACAATAACTGAAAACATACAGATATCATGACACAGGACGAACTTTTCAAGAAACTGGTCGCTCACTGCAAGGAGTACGGATTCATATTCCCGTCGAGCGAAATATACGACGGACTCGGAGCCGTATACGATTACGGTCAGAACGGCGTTGAACTGAAGAATAACATCAAACGCTACTGGTGGGATTCGATGGTCAAACTCCATGAGAATATCGTGGGTATCGACGCCGCCATATTCATGCACCCCAAGACCTGGGAGGCTTCGGGTCACGTCAGCGCTTTCAATGACCCGCTTATCGACAACAAGGATTCGAAGAAGCGTTACCGTGCCGATGTCCTGATCGAGGATTGGATCGCCAAGCAGGACGAGAAGATACAGAAGGAGGTCGACAAGGCCCGCAAGCGTTTCGGTGAGGCTTTCGATGAGGCCCAGTACCGTTCCACATCGCCCCGTGTACTTGAAACGGCTGCACATCGCGACGAGATACACAAGCGTTATTCGGATGCAATGAATGCCAATGACCTGGCTGAGCTGCGTCAGATAATACTTGATTGCGAGATCGTATGCCCGATTTCCGGAACCCGCAACTGGACCGAAGTACGCCAGTTCAACCTGATGTTCTCGACACAGATGGGTTCGACGGCCGAAGGAGCTTCGACCATCTACCTCCGTCCCGAGACTGCACAGGGTATTTTCGTAAACTTCCTGAATGTACAGAAGACTGGCCGTATGAAACTTCCGTTCGGTATCGCCCAGATCGGTAAGGCTTTCCGCAATGAGATCGTCGCCCGTCAGTTCATCTTCCGCATGCGTGAGTTCGAACAGATGGAGATGCAGTTCTTCGTAAAGCCGGGTACCGAGATGGATTGGTGGAACAAGTGGAAGCAGACCCGTATGGCATGGCACCGCGCACTCGGCTTCGGCGACGACAACTACCGTTTCCATGACCATGAGAAACTGGCTCACTACGCCAATGCCGCAACCGACATCGAGTATAACTTCCCGTTCGGATTCAAGGAGGTCGAGGGTATCCACTCGCGTACAGATTTCGACCTTGGCAACCACCAGAAGTTCTCGGGCAAGAAGCTGCAGTATTTCGATCCGGAGACGGGCGAAAGCTACGTGCCTTATGTCGTGGAGACTTCGATCGGTGTCGACCGTATGGTGCTTCAGGTACTGTCGGCCGCATACTGCGAGGAGAAACTCGACAATGGAGAGGAGCGTGTCGTACTGCGTATACCGGCTGCCCTGGCACCTACGAAGGTTGCCGTGCTGCCGTTGGTCAAGAAGGACGGACTTCCCGATATTGCACAGCGCATAATCGACGAGCTGAAATACGACTACAACGTGGTTTACGACGAGAAGGATTCGATCGGAAAACGTTACCGCCGTCAGGACGCCGTTGGTACTCCTTTCTGCGTGACTGTCGACCATCAGACCCTTGAGGACGGAACGGTTACCGTACGTCACCGTGATACCATGGCCCAGGAGCGTATCGCCATCGACAAGCTGCATGCAATGGTCGAGGAGGAGGTTTCGCTGCGCAAACTCTTCAAGAAGCTGAATCTGTAATTCCATGTTGCGGTATGGCCAGACGCGGACGAAAAGCCCCGATAGACGGGACATGTGATCTCCGCGCCGATGCAGTCGGCATGCTTTCCTTATCGGTTTGATGATAGGGTATTTGTTGGCTGACAGACGGGTCTAACCGCAATAGTGACGTAACCTCTGATGGGGCGCATACTTGCCATAGATTACGGTACGAAACGTACGGGTGTGGCCGTCAGCGATCCGCTGCAGATCATTGCAGGCGGGCTGACGACGGTCGAAACGCGCGAACTCGAAAAGTTCATAGCCGACTATGTTGCAGCGAACGATGTCGAGACCATAGTCCTGGGCAAACCCATGCAGATGAACGGGACGCCGTCAGAGACGTTCCGTTATGTCGAACCGTTGGCCGCACGCCTGCGCAAGGCTTACCCGGCCATCAAGGTGGAACTTTACGATGAAAGGTTTACATCGGTGATGGCTCACCGTACGATGCTCG
>DXGW01000065.1 GCA_019113665.1 Candidatus Alistipes excrementipullorum | reverse complement strand
GGCAGAATACTCTGCCGACAATGTGCCACTGCACCCGCGACGTTGGCTCGAGATTTCGGACCGGGGTGTGCGTGAAGGCGATTTTACGATGGTTGTGGGCTATCCCGGCCGTACGCACCGCTACATGTCGTCGTTTGCCGTCGGCGAGAAACAGAATGTACGCAATCCCGTGATCGTCGAAGCCCGCCATGCCCGTATGGAGATCATAGACGGGGCCATGCGGGCCGACTCGGCCGTACGCAGGGCCTATTCCGACCGCTATTTCAATTTGAGCAACTATGCCGACTATGCGCAGTGGGAGAACAACTGTTTCCGCCGGTTCGGCGTCGCCGGCATCAGGGCCGGCGAGGAGACGCGCATGCATGAATGGATATGCTCCGATTCCGTGCGTCGTGCGAAGTATGGGGATCTTCTGGAGTTGCTCGGGAAGGCTTATGCCATAAGAGCCGAGGCTGTGCGCGAGCGTTCATGGTTTCAGGAGGCGTGGATCTCGCCGAGCGAGGCCCTGCTCGTGGCCAACCGCGTATCTTCGATGCTTGCACGCCTGCGCCGTGAAAACGTCTCGGTGCTGGATCCGGCGTGTCCGGAAGTGCGTAAACTTGCCTTCAACAGGTCGAAACTCGGCGACAATTACGATCGAGGGACAGACCGCCGGCTCTTCGTGAAACTTGTCGGCATGTTTACGGAGAATGTGCCGCGCCGAATGTGGGGCGAGTATCTCAATGCGGAGTATGACCGTTTCGGCGGAGATGCCGAAGCCATGGCTGCAGCTGCCTTCGACGCATCGTTCTGCTCGGATGCCGGGCGTTATGCCGACTATTTCTCGCAACGTCGCACGGTCGACGAAACCGCAGCCGATCCGATGGTGGCTCTTGCCGCATCGGTTTCGGTGATGAGGTTCGTGCAAGGCGTGCGTGATGCTGGCCGTGCCGAGGGGCTCGATGCCGATTCGCTTGAGAGGGTCTATGCACGGTTGCTGCATGATTTCCGTCAGGCGGAAGGTGTATGCCAATATCCCGACGCGAACTCCACCATGCGTCTTAGCTACGGACATGTGCGTGCGCTCGAACCTCGCGACGGAGTGTCGTGCAACTGGTTTTCGACGGCGGCAGGAATACTCGAAAAGGCTTCGGACGACTACGACTATCGTGTCGACGACACGTTGCGGGCAATAATAGCAGATGAGGGTGACGACATGGTCGTAAATTTCATTACCGACAACGACATTACCGGCGGCAACTCCGGCAGTCCGGTACTCGACGGCCGCGGGCGTATCGTCGGCCTTGCTTTTGATGGCAACCGCGAATCGATGGCCGGTGACGTTTGGTTCAACGGCGACCATGCACGTACGGTATGTGTCGACATACGTTACGTCATGACGCTGATCGAACGTTATGCACCGTCGGACTATCTCTACCGTGAGTTGTCGGGGAGGTGATCCCGCATGAAAGTGAAGCAGGCGTCCGATGCGTCGGGCGCCTGCTTTCCGTTTCGGCCGTGCGGAAACAGAAAACCGCCTCGACGTCTCCGTCGGGCGGCCTTCCTTCAAAACAGGCAATGGCTTATGGTTTTTACTCTTTTACTTCACAGTTGCTGGCTTCGAAGTAGTATATCGATACGTAATCTTTCCCTTCGGCAGCCTTGCGTTCCTCGATCTTCTTGCGGTAGGCGGCTATGGTCTTCTCGGCAGTCGATTCCCCGCCATGGGCCTTGCGGTCGGCGGCGCACAGGTTCTCGCGGCTGTCGCACGACTCCTTCTTGGCGCTGAGACGTTTTTCCCAGTTGCTGAGATAGGCCTCGTCGATGCGCTGCTCCTTGAGTACGCCCTCGACGCTGACGTTGTGTTTTGCCACCGGCTTCTCGAACTTGCCGAGCGCTCCGGTCTCGACACGCAGCGGTCTGCCTTCGCCACGCACGAACATCTTACTGCTGCCGTGCGGGCATGTGTGGCTGCAATAACCCTCCACCGTGATATTCTTGCCGAGATAGCTTTCGGGTGATGCGAGCAGTTCGTCGACTCCGACTTTGCCCTGCTGTGCCAAGAGTGTGAATGGCAACGATACGGTTGCCGCGATCAACATGATTATTCTCTTTTTCATCGTTTGTTTTGTTTGTTCGGTGCAAAGGTCGCGGTTTTACACCGTGCTGGCAATCATTATTAGTTGGGATATTGCACGTTGCCGTAACCATTAATGGTTAAACGCCCTGCTCAGGTATGAATTTTATTCATACCTTTGCATTGAACACAAACGAGAACAACATGCAAAACAGAACCGACATAAACGAATCCGTATTTTCGCCCGAGATGAAACTCGGAGAGATGATAGATGTCAATTACAGGCTGCTTTCGATCCTGTCGCGCCTGGACGTGCGTCTCGGGTTCGGCGAGATGAGCGTCGAGGAGATGTGCCGACGCCGCAACATGTCGCCCGAACTCTTCCTGATGATCTGCCGTGTATATACCTTCGACGATTATGTGCCCTCGTGTGCCGATTTCGGAAGGGAGGAGTTGCGGCACATCATCGACTATCTGAAGATGTCGCACCGCTACTACTCCGAGTATGTCATACCGCGCCTGTGCAACGAGATAGACGATACGGTAGCTTCGTGTGACGTTCTACACGGCAAGGTGCTGAAACGATTCTTCGATGACTACCGCGGAGAGGTGGCAAACCATTTCGATTACGAGGAGAAGACGGTCTTCCCGTATGTCGAGGCCCTCCTGAACGGAGAACGGCCGGCCGGATATTCGATCGAGTCGTTCGAGGACAACCACTCCGACATAGACGAAAAACTCAGCGACATGAAGAGTATCATCATGAAATATCTGCCCGAGAACAGCCTGGCCGGGCAACGCAATGAGGTGCTGTTCGAGATATACCGTTTCGAGGAGGATCTCAAGTGCCACACGTTGATCGAGAACCGCATGCTGATACCTCTTGTGGCTAAAATCGAGAAGCAGCTATGAACAGACCGGTGCGTGTGGTGATAGCCGAACCTTCGGCAATGGTATGTGCCGGCTTGCGGGCAATTCTCGACGAGGCCGGAGGGTTCGTTACGGCTGGAGTGGTGACCGAGCCGTCGATGCTCGACGAACGTTTGCGTATTCTCGATGCCGACATTGCGATAATCAACCCGTCGATTCTGGATTTCAGATCGTCGCGCAACCTGCGGCTCTCGGTTCCATCGTTGCAGGAGATGCGTGTGGTGGCTCTGGTGTACGGGGTTTTCGACGACGAATCCCTGCGGCAGTACGATGCCGTAATCAAGATTGTGGACGCTCCATCATCGATAGTCGGCCGGTTGCGCAGGTTGACCGAAACGGAGAGCGAACACCTGTCGGACGGCGGTTATGAACTTACGGACCGCGAGCGGGAGATCCTCATCTCCGTTGCACGCGGACGTACGAACAAGGAGATTGCCGACGAACACAACATATCGATTCATACGGTCATATCCCATCGCAAGAACATAACGCGCAAGACAGGCATAAAATCGGTCGCCGGCCTGACGGTGTATGCTCTGCTCAACAACATGATCGACCAGAACGATATGGAGTAGCAATCCTTTGTTTATCCGGAAATATTTAGTATATTGCAAAATATTGCCGCAGAAGTTGCAGAGTAATGTGTAAACAAATAAAATGTGTATTGTGATGAAAACTAAACTTATCGCCGTCATGTCAATTCTTTCGTTGTTCGGATGCAAGGAGAAGACCGCCTCATATCCGCAGGACGTTGTCCAGACCCGTTCGGGCCAGGAGTTGACCATTACGTTCTTCAAGCACGCTTCGCTGTCGCTCGAGTTCGAAGGACATTATATTTATGTTGACCCCGTAAGTACATATGCCGATTATGCGAAGTTGCCCAAGGCCGATGTGATACTGATAACCCATTCGCATTACGACCATTTCGATATGGAGGCCATTGACCGCCTTATGAAAGATGGTACTGTCGTGGTTTGCGACAAGACATCGGCCGAGGCATTCGAATTCGATTGCGTCACCATGACTCCGGGCAGCGTGTCGGCTCCCGTTGATGGGGTAGACATAGCGGCCGTGCCGGCATACAATATCACGGCCGAGCACCTGCAGTTCCACCCGCGCGAACGCGAAGACTGCGGATATGTACTTACCATGGGCGGTACGCGCATATACATATCGGGCGATACCGAGAATAATGATGATATAAAGGCCCTGACCGATATAGATATCGCCTTCCTGCCGGTCAACCAGCCGTATACGATGACCGTAGACCAGGCTGTCGATGCCGTCAAGGCAATAAGGCCCAAGGTTTTCTATCCGTACCACTATGGCGAGGTGGAGACCGTTACCGATATCGACCGCCTTGTGCGCGAACTGGACAGCGTTACCGAAGTCCGCGTGCGTCCGATGGAGTAACTGTCGGCTCGACAAGAATATGAAGAGAGGAGGCCCGAAGCCTCCTCTCTTATTATACCTATATATATTATAGAGAACTAATCGAGTTCAACCGTTATCTGCGGGTGCCGCTCGGTTCCGCACCACATGTTCTCTACGGTTACCGAGGCGCTGCCGTTGTCGCCGGCCATCTTTACGACGGTTGCACCGAGCGGGGCAATGCGTATCGTATTGTTGCCTGTCCGTATGGTGTACGGCATCGAACTGTTGTTTGTGATTCGTACGCTCTTGTTTTTGCCCGATTTGCCGATTACGTCGAATTTGACGCTTGCGGTAAACAACGCCTTCAACAGATCCTCCTTGCCGATGAGCATGTTGTCGTGATAGGCTATCGTACGTCCTGCCCGTAAAGCCTCGTGCAGCGACTCCTCGTCGCATGAAGGTGCGATTATGAGTGTCATGTTCCGGTAGCGTATGGAGGCGTCGCGGCTGTCGGACCTGTAGTCGAAATCGGTCAGGCCGTGTACATCGGTGTTGGAGGTCGGAGTGTAAGAGTTATCGAGTGTATGGTCGATGATCCAACGGTAAAAACAGTTGCTGTTGCCGACCTCTACACCATCGATAAGTCCCTTTTCATAGAGCGAGGTACAGAAGTCAGTCAACTTGTTTGCATTTTTGGCGTTGAACTGCGGGTGGTTGTGAATGATGAATGCTCCCTGTGCCCGAGCGTTGCGTATTGTCTTCTCGGCATCGAGATCGAATATCGCATTGTTGTCCTTCGTGAAGAGTGCATTGTAGTCGCCCAGGTGCTTGCGCGTTATCTCTACACCGCGTATCACAAGTATGCCAAGCTCGTCCCCTTTTTTGCGGGCCCAGTCGTACGATACGTTGAAGTCGACGAGCAACCCCCGTTCGTCGGGCGGGGTAGTCATTACGTTGGTGTTGATGGCGAATTTCTCTCCACGGTACTCCTCCTTTATATAAGGTTGCATGAACCGGTACATGTCGCGTTCGATGCGCCTGTATTCGATGTGGTCGGTGATCGCTATGGCATCGAGCCCGTCACGCCAGGCTTCGATTACGCGTAACGCCGGCGTTATGTCACCGTCGGAACAGATGGTGTGGGTGTGCAGGTCGGTCTTGTAGACGTTCATGCCGTTAACCTGTGGAAAGATGATTTCGCGTCTTGAATTCTCGGATCCGAAGTTCCTTCGTTCGGTTTGGGCCGTACCCGGTGCAGGCAAAATGCATGCAGCAGCTGCAATGATGCAGACTTTGGCAAGTGTTTTCATGGTTTGTAAGGTTGTTTATTGTATGTTGTAAATATAGGAATAATTGCGCTAAATACCATATGAAATGGTTGCGGTATGCGATATCGTGAAAGTTGTCGCAATATTGTC
>DXGW01000064.1 GCA_019113665.1 Candidatus Alistipes excrementipullorum | reverse complement strand
GTTTATCTCCTCCTTCTTGTGCTCGATGAGCTGGAGCTGAGCTTCGAGCTGCTCCTTCAGGCGGGCATTTTCGCGGTTGCGGTTTTCGAGTTCACGCTGCTGGCTTTGGAGATTGGCCTCCATCTGCTTTACGCGCTGCTCGTTCTGGGCAACGCGCTGGTTGCGCTCGTTGACCTGCTTGTCGTGTTCGCTTTTGAGCTGTATGAATTTTTCCTTTGCCTGGAGCATCTTCTCCTTCTTGATCATCTCACCCTCGGCTTCCGCCTCCTTGATGATGGACTTCGATCGGGCGCGGACTCCCAGGAATGTAGCTACACCCGTTATGACGGAGACTGCTACGGCAATTACGATAATAGTTAAAGTTGCCATTATGTCATTTAATAATTAGTATATTTAGTATATAACAATAAAAAACCCGCACGGATTCCTTTTCTTATTTGACGAATCTGCCGATAAGTCATGTGTGAGGGCTTCGTGAGATCGCAATCTTCCAACGGTGCGCGCGGCACACCCCGCGGAGGGGTTAAGGCCTGATTTTGAAAGCCGAGGTTGCCTCAATGTAGTAAGTGTTCAGTTTCGCAAAGCTTAAGGAATCTATGCGGGTAGATTTCTTCCGTGTATGTAAAAGAACGTCTGTCTCTATATATAAAACGAAGTCATGCGATGTGTTATTGTCTCGTTCGGGCAGATCATATCCCGATCTTGTCGAGATAGCCTTCGATCTCCTCCGTGACGGCGGCAAGCCTTTTCACATCTTCATTGCCGACTTCGCGGCTTTGTGCCATGGCTATGTTCGAAATGGCCAGCTGCAGCGCCGACAATGCGAGGCAGTCCTGCTTGGCAAATCCGTCGATACGGGCCTTTTCGAACTTTGCTACATATGCATTCACTTCCCGTTCTGCCAGGCGGTAGAGCTCCTCCTTGACAGGGTCGATCGAGAGGGAGTAGTCCTTCCCGCCTATCTTGAGTTTTATGCTTTGTTTGCCTGACGTCTCCATTTCCCTATTCGGTCAATCCCTGTTTGCTGACAATGGCGATGCAACGGTCAACCTCCCGCATAAGACGGTTTACCCGGGCTCTTGCCTTGTCCTTGTTGCGTTTGTCTCCTGCCGCCAGTCCCTCGCTCAACTCCATGAGCGACAACTCCGACTCAAGGGTCTTGATGCGCTCCTGCAATTTGCGGTTCTCCTTTTTCAGGGCCATGCATTCGGCTGCAAGGTCGTCGCGGGACTTCGAGGCGCGTTTGTGCTCGTCGATGAGGCGGCGTACCTGCCGCTCGAGATTCTCTATGACTTCCTTGTTGGCCATCTTCGGCAGAAACTGTAATTAGTTCATAACCGACCCAAAGATAATCAAAAAAATAGAAATCGGAAAATCCGCGGGCACTTATGTTTAACTTTTGATTTCTCCGTAGAGGTCGTACTCTTCGGCTGCCGTTATCCGCACCGTGTGGAACGAACCGCGGAGCAACCGTTTGCCGTTGGTCTCGATGAGTATCTCCTGATCCACCTCGGGTGAGTCGTACTGCGAGCGGGCTACATAGTAGTCGCCCTGCTTCGAGTCGATTATGACACGCTCCTCGCGCCCGATGCGTTCGAGGTTGAGCTGCAGTGATATTTCGCGCTGCAGGGCCATCAGTTCATCTACCCGCTGCTCCTTGACCTGAGACGGGACGTCGTCGCGAAGTTTCTCGGCCGAGTATGTTCCCTCCTCCTCGGAGTATGCGAAGACACCCATTCGTTCGAACCGCACTTCGCGCACGAACTGCTTGAGCTCCTCGAAGTCGGCGTCGGTCTCGCCCGGGTAGCCGACCATCAGCGTCGTGCGCAGCGCCATGTCGGGCATGGCCTTGCGCAGTTTTGCTATGAGTTCGCAGGCCTCGGCTTTCGTGTGGCGGCGCTTCATGGCCGCGAGCTGCGAGTCGGATATGTGCTGCAGGGGCAGGTCGAGGTATTTGCAGATCTTCGGTTCTCGCGCCATTACATCTATAACGTCCTCGGGGAAGCCTGTGGGGTAGGCGTAGTGCAGCCTTATCCACTCTATGCCGTCGATGCGGCAGAGGCGTTCGAGCAACTCGGCAAGGCGCCGGCGCCCGTAGAGGTCGAGCCCGTAGTATGTCGAGTCCTGCGCTATCACAAGCAACTCCTTCACTCCGCCGGCAGCCAGCCTTTCGGCCTCCTCGACGATCTTCTCGAACGGGACCGATACGTGCGGGCCGCGGATCAGCGGTATGGCGCAGTATCCGCATTTCCAGTTGCACCCCTCGGCTATCTTCAGGTATGCATAGTGTTTCGGTGTCGAGAGCAGCCGCCGCGTGTCGAGATCAGCACGTTTGTCGGCCTCGAGCACGTCGATTATACCCTCGAGGTCGCGTGCACCGAAATATTCGTCCACTTCGGGAATCTCCTGCCGCAGTTCGTCGGCATATCGCTGGCTCAGGCAGCCGATGACGAAGAGCCGTTCGATGCGCCCCGCGTTCTTTGCCGCCACGGCGTCGAGTATCGTGTCGATGCTCTCCTGTTTTGCGTCGCCGATGAACCCGCAGGTATTTATCACGACGGTTTTGGCGTCGGTGCGGTCGCTGTCGAATACGACGCGGTAACCTGCGGCGGCAAGCCTGGCCGACAGGTGCTCCGAATCGACGCGGTTTTTGGCGCAGCCGAGTGTGATGACGTTAATTTTTTCCATCTCCGAACAGTGCATTCACAAATTCCGTACGGTCGAAACGCCGCAGGTGGTCAATACCTTCGCCGATGCCGATGTAGCGCACCGGTATGTGGAAACGGTCGCTTATGCCGATGACCACACCGCCCTTGGCCGTGCCGTCGAGCTTGGTTATGGCCAGCGACGTGACCTGCGTGGCCTGCGTGAACTGTTTGGCCTGCTCGAAGGCGTTCTGTCCGGTCGAGCCGTCGAGCACGAGCATCACCTCATGCGGGGCCGTCGGTATGACTTTGCCCATCACGTTGCGTATCTTGGTCAGCTCGTTCATGAGGCCCACCTTGTTGTGCAGGCGGCCGGCCGTGTCGATAAGTACGACGTCGGCCTTGTTGGCAACGGCCGATTTGAGCGTGTCGAATGCCACCGAGGCGGGGTCGGACCCCATCTCCTGGCGTATCATCGTGGCTCCGGCGCGTTCGGCCCATACGGCCAACTGGTCGATGGCTGCGGCACGGAACGTATCGGCCGCCCCGATATATACCTTCTTGCCGGCGCGGGTGAGCTGCGCCGCGAGTTTGCCTATGGTGGTGGTCTTGCCGGCGCCGTTGACACCTACGACCATCACGACGTATGGCTCGCCTTCGCGGGCGTCGAGCCCGAAAGCGTCGTCCGAGCCTTCGGCCTCCTCCATCAGGCGTGCTATCTCGTCGCGGAGAATACCCTGCAGTTCGGCGGCGTTCATGTACTTGTCGCGGGCCACGCGTTTTTCGATGCTCTCGATGATCTTGACCGTGGTCTCGACGCCGACGTCCGACGTGATGAGCACCTCTTCGAGTTCGTCGAGCACCTCGGCATCGACCGTGGTGCGTCCCGCAACGGCGCGTGCCAGTTTCGAGAAGAGGCCGCTCTTGGTCTTTTCAAGACCGGCGGCCAGCTCCTCCTGGCTCTGTTTCGCCTCCTCGGGCGATACGTTCTCCTTTTTCTTGCCGAATAATCCGAAAAAAGCCATCTTATTGCTGCTATACGAACGGAATCTTCACGACCTCGGCGCGGATCAGGCGGTCGCGTATGATCACTGCGATCTGCGAGCCGACGGCGGCAAATTCCGATTTGACATATCCCAATCCTATGCCGACCTTGAGCGACGGCGACATCGTACCCGACGTTACGTGTCCGATGACATTGCCTTCGGGATCGGCCAGATCGTAGCCGTGGCGCGGAATGCCGCGGTCGATCATCTTGAAACCTACGAGTTTGCGCTTCGGACCATCGGCCTTGAGCTTCTCCATGACGGCGCGGTCGATGAAATCCTTGCCCTCGGCGAACTTGGTTATCCAGCCCAGACCGGCCTCGATGGGCGAGGTGGTGTCGTCAATGTCGTTGCCGTAGAGGCAGAATCCCTTTTCGAGACGGAGCGTGTCGCGGGCTCCGAGGCCTATGTTTTTGAGCCCGTACTCCTCGCCGGCCTCCCACAGAGCCTTCCAGAGGCGCGGGGCGTCCTCATTGGCTATGTATATCTCGCAGCCTCCGGCTCCGGTGTAACCCGTGATCGAGAGTATGGCGCTGCAGCCTGCAACCTCGGTCTTGCGGAAGGTGTAGTATGTCATCTCCTCGACGGGCTCGCTGCACATCTTCTGTACGATCTTCATGGCCAGAGGTCCCTGTACGGCCAGCTGGCATATCTCGTCCGAAGCGTTGTAGAGCTCCTTGCCGTGGCCGGCCTCCATGCCGAAGGCCTTGCCCTCGCGGCAGATGTGCTCCCAGTCCTTGTCTATGTTTGCGGCATTGACGCAGAGCATGTATGTCTTCTCGTCGAAGCGGTAGACCAGAATGTCGTCCACGATTCCGCCGCGGCCGTTGGGCATGCACGAATACTGCACCTTGCCGTCGAAGAGTTTCGAGACGTCGTTGGTGGTGATGTGCTGCAGGAAGGGCAGTGCCTTGTCGCCCTTGACCCATATCTCGCCCATGTGGCTGACGTCGAATACGCCCGCCTTTTCACGTACGGTCATGTGTTCGTCGTTGATGCCCGTAAACTCGATGGGCATGTTGTACCCTGCGAATTCGGCCATCTTGGCTCCGTTCGCAATGTGGTATTCGGTAAATGCGGTGGTTTTCATTGCAGGATATGTGGTTTATCAGTTTTGTTCACGTCTCTTTACGCCCATGCGCGGACAGCGCTTGAACTCCTTGGTGCGGTCGAACAGGTAACGGTACGTCGTGTGCATCTTGTGCTTGGTGGCGCAGACGTAGGTCTCGATCATGCGGTTCATCACGGGGTTGAAGTCGCCGATCCATGCGAACTCGATGGTCTTGTAGTGGTTCTTGTCCGAACGTATGTATGTCTCGAGTATGTAGCGCATCATGCCCGACTCGACTCCCTTGCCGTGGAACTCGGGCGTAATGCCGAAGATTATGCCGAAGATTCGGTCGCAGCACTTGCTGACCTTGAGATCCCACATCAGGCGCAGCTTGTTGATCAGGTTGAGCTTGCCGTTGAACTTGCCAATCAAACGGTTGAGGTCGGGGACCATGATGAAGAACCCGATGGGTTCGTCGTTGAAGTAGGCGAAGAAGATGATGTTGGGGTCGATGATGGGCTTGAGGGTCTTGACCATCTCCTGGGCCTCCTCCTTGTCCATGGGCTTAACTCCGGTGAAGAGGGCCCATGCCTTGTTGTATATCAGCCGGAAACTCTCGGCGGCCTCGTCGAGATGCTTCATGTCGATGGGGGCGAAGCGGTAGCCCGGGGTCGACATCACACGCTTGGCGCGTTCATGTACGAGGGCGTTGATGTCGTCGTCGTAGACACGCCAGATGTAGGTGTTCTGGTTGAAGTAGTTCTGGAACCCGTAGTTCTCGAAGAGATCCTTGTAGTAGGGAGGGTTGTACGGGTTGGCGTAGAGCGGCTGGAACTCGTATCCCTGCACCAGCACTCCCCACCACGAGTCGCGCGAGCCGAAGTTTATCGGGCCGTCCATGGCCTCCATGCCGCGGCTTGCAAGCCACATGCGGGCGGCGTCGAAGAGCGTGTTGGCGAGCTCCTGGTCGTTTATGGCCTCGAAGAATCCGCAGCCGCCGGTGGGCTGGTCGTTGAGCGCGGCCATCTCGCGGTTGTAGAATGCGGCGATGCGGCCTACGACCTCGCCGTTGCGGTCATATGCGAGCCAGCGTATGGCTTCGCCGTCCACGAACATGTCGTTGCGCTTCGGGTCGAATACTTTCCTGATATCGTCGTCGAGCGGGCAGACCCAGTTGCGGTTGCCGCGGTATATGCGTTTGGGCAGGTCGAGGAATTCGCGCTCGTCCTGCGGGGTACGCACCTCCTTGAGGGTATATTTTACGTTATCCATCTGTATAAAGGTTCTTTTATCTTACAAAGATAGTGCAAGCCGAGTGCAAAAGCAAATTTATTTGCTTGTGCCGGGGTACCGGCTTTTTTTGTAGGTGCGGGCTGTCGGAAAATGCGGTGTCGGAACTCTCGTATTTGCAGCTGCACTATGCGGATACAAGCCTGTGCTATTGTATGTAATATTCTGTATATTAAAGATGTAGTATCTGTTGAGCGGTGGTCTGAGATGAAAACTTCGATTTTCATTTGTCTCTGCGCTCTCCTTTCATTATCTTTGTTGTCATGAAAAACGAAAGACTGATATTTGTAACAAACGACGACGGATATTCGTCGAAAGGATTCCAGGCGGCCATCGAAGTGGCCCGCCGTTTCGGCAATGTCGTGGCTGTGGCTCCCGAACGGGCGCAGAGCGGCATGAGCCAGGCGATAACCATATACAACCCTCTTTATGTTAACACCATACGTGCTGAAGAGGGGCTTGAGATATATTCGCTATCCGGTACACCGGTCGACTGCGTGAAGATGGCTTTCGACTACATGTTGCGGGACCGCAAGGTCGACCTCGTGATTTCGGGCATAAACCACGGCTCCAATTCGGCCGTGAACGTCCTCTATTCGGGTACCATGGGTGCCGCTATCGAGGGCAGTTTCTACGACTGCCCGTCGGTGGGACTGTCGCTGACATCGCACGATGCCGATGCCGACTTTACGGCTGCCGTATATTATGGTACGCAGGTTGTCGAGTCGGTGCTTGCCGCCGACATGCCGCTGCCGCTGTGCCTCAATGTCAACGTCCCGGTGGGTACGGTCGACGAGATCAAGGGTGTCAGGGTATGCCGCCAGACGCGCGGCTGCTGGCGTGAGGAGTTCTACTGCCGCCGCGATCCGCACAACCGCGACTATTTCTGGCTTACGGGCGACTTCCACAACAGCGAACCCGATGCCGAGGATACCGACGAATGGGCTCTCAACCATGGTTACGTGTCGGTTGTGCCTGTGCAGGTGGACCTTACGGACTACGCCCAGATGGAACGGCTGAAGAAATTGATGTGACTGCAGAACACCAACCTATAAAAACAGACTGTCATGGAACTTTTTCTGAAGATCATGCTCGTGGCGGCCATAGCCATACAGTGCGTCGCTACGGCCTTTGCGCTGAAACTGGTGCATACGACAAAGTACAATTCGGTGTGGATTCTCTTCATCATCGGGTTCTTCGTGCTGTCGGTGAATCTCGTGCTGCAGTTCATCGCGATAAGCAAGGCCGCGGCCATACCTGTGCCTACGTTCATTATCATGAGTACGACGGCTTCGCTGTGCATGTCGATTGGAGTAATGTACGCCCACAAACTGTTCAACTACATCGAACGGTTGAACAGCCAGCGTTCGCTCTTCAACAAGCGCATACTTACGGCCGTGCTGCGCACCGAGGAGAAGTCGCGCTCGCGCTTCGCCAAGGAGCTGCACGACGGTATGGGCCCGCTGCTTTCGTCGGCCAAGATGTCGCTTACGGCCTTGTCGTCGGAGAACGGTGCCGCCCAGCAGAAGGAGATAATATCCAATACGATATACGTCATCGACGAGGCCATACGCTCGCTGCGTGAAATATCGAACAACATGCAGCCGCAGGTGCTCAATGATTTCGGCCTGTCGCGCGCCGTGCGTAATTTCATCGACAAGAGCGTGTCGATACACAATATCAAGATACGCTTTACGACCAACCTGCGCAACGAACGCTTCGACTCCGATGTGGAGGTGATCATGTACCGTGTCATATGCGAGCTCATCACCAACTCGTTGAAGCATTCGGGCTGCAAATCCATCAACCTGTCGCTCGCATACACTAACGACATTCTCTCGCTTGAATATACCGACGACGGACGGGGTTTCAATCCGTCGGCAATGATGGATTGCGGAATGGGGTTGTCGAACATCTCCTCGCGCATAAACTCCCTCAACGGAACATTCGACATCACCAGTTCCAAGGGCAAGGGCATGCATGCCTCCATCGTGGTGAATACTCACTGGGTATAGCTGACATGGAAGAGGTGAAGATCATACTGGTCGATGACCATGCACTGTTCCGCAACGGGCTGAACGGTCTGATCTCGATGCGCAGCGGCTATCGAGTCGTCGGGGAGGCTTCCGACGGCGCCGAATTCCTGAAGATGCTGCCGGTGACGGCTGTCGATGTGGTATTCATGGACATAGCGATGCCCGGTATGGGCGGGGCGGACGCCACGCGCGAGGCCCTGGCCCTGCGTCCGGACCTGAAGGTCATATGTCTGTCGATGTTCGGCGAGGAGAGCTACTATTCGCGCATGGTCGAGGCCGGCGCCAAGGGATTCCTGCTCAAGGATTCGAGCATAGACGAGGTTTTCGGAGCGATAGATGCCGTCGTTGCGGGCGGGAGCTATTTCAGCCAGAGCCTGCTGGCCTCCATATCGAGCCGCATGCACGGTGCCGAGGGTCATGCATGCGAGGAGTTGTCGTCGCGGGAGATTGAGATACTGCTCGGCATATGCCGCGGGTTGTCCAACCAGGAGATAGCCGACGAACTCTTCATATCGAAACGCACGGTCGATGCGCACCGTGCCAATATCCTCGAAAAAACCGGTTGCAAGAATACCGCCAGCCTTGTGGTATATGCCATTCGCAACCGTCTTGTGGACCTGTGACGGGCCTTGTCTCTCTGCGGCCGTGAGCGTTCAATCGCCGAAAACGGCGAATTCCGACGAGTGCGTCTGACAGAACGGGCAGTAGACGTCGCAGTTGCGGCTTTCGTACATGTTGCCGCAGTTGGGGCATACGCCGTATTTCACGTCGTCATCAGAATTTCTGCCGCCGACCTTTTCGAGAAACTCTATGTGCCGCCGGTTGCTTCCGTCGATCCATATCATGAGCCGTGCAATATAGCGGTTGCCGGCATCGATGGCGCGCTTGGCCGCCAGTCCGGCCGAAACGTCCAGACGGCGGCGTTCGTAGGCCAGGCTCTTCTCGATGTTCGCGCGGGTCGGGGTGTTTACCTTGACCATGACCGTGGGTGGCGTATATTCGCCGTTGAACAGTCTTGAGGCGTGTGCGCAGATGCGTTCGTGTACGCGTTCGGAGTGTGCCAGGGCGCGGAAGAGCCGTGCCGTCCCGCGGGCTTTGTCCGTGTCGGCGCGTTCGGCATAGCTCTCGTAACGTATGCTTTGTACGTGTGCCGCAGCCGAACACTCGTTGAGGTACTCTACGGCCGTCTCCCAACGGTCACCGTCGTAACGGTGCATTCTCGTGTCGATGTTCACCGCCACGGTGATCGACGCCACGGCCAGCAGTAGCAGTATGAATATAAACGTATAAACGGGTCTCATGACTCTCCTGAATGACACCGTAGATGCGCATTTTTCGTGCCAATGCAACCGCGTGCATGAAAAAGCCGGATACCCGCACTCGGGTATCCGGCTTTGGCTTTCCGTATGGGATTATACGTTACAGACGCTTCTTGATCTCCTTCGAAGCCTCCTCATATCCCGGTTTGTCGAGCAGGGCGAACATGTTTTTCTTGTAGGCCTCGACACCCGGCTGGTTGAACGGGTTGACGCCGAGCATGTATCCGCTGATGCCGCATGCCTTCTCGAAGAAGTAGAGCAGGGCGCCGATCGAACGCTCGTCGATGCGCGGGATCTCGATGCGGATATTGGGCACGTTGCCGTCGACATGGGCCAGCTGTACGCCGAGCTCGGCCATCTTGTTGACCTCGGAGATGCGTTTGCCGGCCAGGAAGTTCAGACCGTCGAGGTTCTCCTTGTCGGCCTCGATGACAACCTTGTATGCCGGTGCGGTTACCGATATGATGGTCTCGAAGAGCGTGCGCTCACCCTCCTGTATGTACTGACCCATCGAGTGCAGGTCGGCGGTCAGCGTTACGCTTGCGGGGAAGATGCCCTTGCCCTCCTTGCCTTCGCTCTCGCCGTAGAGCTGCTTCCACCACTCGTTGATGTACTGCAGGCGCGGCTCGTACGATCCGAGGATCTCGATCTTGCGGCCCTCGTTGTAGAGTGCGTTGCGGACGATGGCGTATTGTGCCGAGGGGTTCTCGTCGATGCTCTTGTCGGCAGCCGTGGCCTTCTCCATTTCGACGGCACCGGCAACCAGCGCCTCGATGTCCACGCCGCCTACTGCCAGCGGAAGAAGTCCTACCGGAGTGAGTACCGAGAAACGGCCGCCGACGTTGTCGGGAATGACGAACGTGGGGTAGCCCTCGTTGTCGGCCAGTGTCTTCAGTGCGCCGCGTGCCTTGTCGGTGATGGCAACGATGCGTTCTTTTGCTTCGGCCTTGCCGTAACGGCGCTCGATCTCCTCCTTGATGATGCGGAATGCGATGGCCGGTTCAGTCGTCGTTCCCGACTTGGATATCACGATTGCGGCGATCGAGTGCTCCTTGAGTGCTTCGAGCAGTTCATAGGTGTAGTCCTCCGAGATGTTCTGTCCGGCGAATACGACCGTGGGGTTCTTGTGCTCCTTGTGGAGGAACTCGAACGAATTGCTCATCGCCTCGAGTACCGCTTTGGCGCCGAGGTACGAACCTCCGATGCCTATGCAGACAACCACGTCGGCCTTGGCGCGCAGACGCTCGGCCTGTGCCTTTATCGATGCCAGCTCGTCGGCCGAGATTGATGACGGAAGGTTTACCCAACCCAGAAAATCGTTGCCTGCGCCCTTGCCCGAGTAGAGCAGTTCGTTGGCGCGTGCGGCTTCGGCCTTCGCCTCGGCGGTGAGTTCGATGCCTGATTTGCGAATGTCAAGTTTGATCAGTTCCATGATGTATTGGTTTTATATCAATTTAGATGTCAGTTCTTTCATCTTTTCGCGTACCGATGCCCCGTGGTACAGCACCTCGTAGACCGTGTCGGCAATAGGGGTGGATACGTGGTTGCCGAGATGTGTGTGGCGTATGCAGTCTGCGGCGTAGTATCCCTCGGCGATCATTGTCATCTCGTTGAGGGCGCTCTTGACCGAGCAGCCGTGGCCTATGAGAAGTCCCAGCCGGCGGTTGCGGCTGTATGTCGAGTAGCATGTCACGAGCAGGTCGCCGAGATAGGCCGAACTGCGCGTGTTGCGTTCGCCGGGAAAGCAGTGGTTGAGAAAGTTGCTCATCTCCATGGCGCAGTTCGAAATGAGTACGGCCAGGAAGTTGTCTCCGTATCCGAGCCCCACGGCGAAACCTACGGCTATGGCGTAGATGTTCTTCACGATCGCAGCATACTCCACGCCGTGCATGTCGGTCGAGTAGGAGAGGCGTATGTAGTCGGTGGCAAACATCGCGCCGAATTCATGTGCGCGCCGTTCGTCGGGGCATACGGCCGTGAGGTACGACAGCCCTTCGCGTCCGACCTCTTCGGCGTGCGACGGTCCGGTTATTATGCCGGTGCGCTCCTCGTTAAGGCCGTAGCGTTGCGTCACATAGTCTATGACAGTCTGGTATTCGTCGGGGATTATGCCCTTTACGGCCGAGATTACGAACTTGTCGCGGAGCGGCACCTCGAGCGGCTGCAGGAAAACCTTCAGGAATGCCGACGGAACGGCCAGGACTACCGTATCGGCTTCGGCCACGGTCGCGTTGATGTCGTCCGACAGCACAAGACGCGATATGTCGAACTTGACGTCGCGCAGGTACTTGCAGTTGCGTCCGGTCGTGCGCAGCGATTCGAGTACGTCGGGGTTGCGTATGTACCATCTGACCTCGATGCCGCGCTCGCTCAATACCTTGACTATGGCCGTAGCCCAACTGCCGTATCCGATGACGGCGCATTTGCCCGTTCCTGGTGTTAGGTTTGTCATTTGCAGACTGCTTTTCGGTTAAATACCCGGCAAAAGTAACGAAAAATCGTGACATTCTTACCTGTCCGGCACAATTAGTTTCGAAGAGCCGGCCCGGCGGCGTTGTCGCCGGCATGCCGGAGTCTCCGTCGGTGCGCAATGAATAAAAAACGGTTTTTTGAGCCGAATAAATTCGATGCGGGCGTTAGAATGTGATATCTTTTTCATATCTTTGCCAAGGTATGTGCGCATGTGCGTCGCAATGATTGCATGGTGCGTTTATTGTATTGATAATCAGAATAATTTGATATATGGGACTTTTTTCTTTGACACAGGAGCTGGCCATTGACCTCGGTACGGCCAACACCCTTATAATCTACAACGACAAGGTGGTGGTCGACGAGCCTTCGATCGTCGCCATCGACGTGCATACCGACAAACTTATCGCCATCGGACACAAGGCACGCCAGATGCATGAAAAGACCAATCCCAACATACGCACCATAAGACCGCTCAAGGACGGTGTGATCGCCGACTTCAACGCTACGGAGATGATGTTGCGCGGCATGATCAAGAAGGTACGTACGTCGGGCAGCCTCTTCTCGCCTTCGCTGCGCATGGTCATCTGCATACCTTCGGGTTCGACCAACGTCGAAATCCGTGCCGTGCGCGATTCGGCCGACCATGCAGGTGCGCGTGAGGTCTACATGATTTTCGAGCCGATGGCTGCGGCTCTCGGTGCAGGCCTCGATGTGGAGGCTCCGGAGGGAAACATGGTCATCGACATCGGCGGCGGTACGTCGGAGATTGCCTGCATATCGCTCGGCGGTATCGTATGCTCCGAGTCGATAAACGTTGCCGGCGACGTCTTTACGGCCGACATTCAGAACTATGTGCGCCAGCAGCACAACATACGTATCGGCGAGCGTACGGCCGAGGCCATCAAATGCTCCATTGGCGCTGCCCTGCCCGAACTCGACGACGAACCGGAGGATTATATCGTAACGGGTCCCAACATGCTGACCGCGCTCCCGCAGACGGTTTCGCTCAGTTCGAACGAAATAGCCTATGCGCTTGAGAAGTCCCTCGTCAAGCTCGATGCCGCACTGATGAAGGTGCTCGAGAACATGCCCCCCGAGCTCTATGCCGATATCGTCAAGAACGGAGTCTACCTTGCCGGCGGCGGCGCGTTGATCCGCGGCCTCGACAGGCGTCTCTCCGAAAAGACGGGACTGCCGTTCCACATAGCCGAAGACCCGTTGCGCGCAATAGCCCGTGGTACGGGTATCGCGTTGAAGAATATCGACCGTTTCTCGTTCCTGATGAAGGGTTGACCTGCGCAGTCGGGGTATCGGCCGCGGCTCGGTGCTTCGGTTGGCTTTGCGGAGATGCCGTCGCGGCATCTCCGGCATCGTAAATGCATGGTACCGCTCCATGCCCTCATGATGGTCTAACAGTAAATAAAAACTTTCAGGTGTATCGTCTGATAGAGTTCATACGACGTTCGTACGTGACGATTCTCTTCGTGGCGCTCGAGATCGTGGCCATAAGTTTCTATGCCCGCTCGAACTACTACACGCAGGCCCGCATTCTTGCGCGCGCCAATGCCGTGACAGGGGACATCTCG
>DXGW01000063.1 GCA_019113665.1 Candidatus Alistipes excrementipullorum | reverse complement strand
TTTAGGGGTACGGCGTGGTGCGGCTGTGTTGTTTTTGGCAGTCTGCGGCTTACGGGAGTCTCCTGATCCGTAATAAAAAAGCATCTGCTTCGTATGAAGCAGGTGCTTTTTCGTTATGATGTTCTGTCGTTAGTCCTTGAATTTGGCCGACAGGAACTCGCGGTTCAGACGAGCAATGTGCGTGATCGAGATGGCCTTGGGGCACTCGGCCTGGCAGGCACCCGTGTTGGTGCAGTTACCGAATCCGAGCTCGTCCATCTTGGCAACCATGGCCTTGGCACGGCGTGCTGCCTCGACGCGGCCCTGCGGGAGCTTTGCCAGCGACGATACGCGTGCGGCTACGAACAGCATTGCCGAACCGTTCTTGCAGGTTGCTGCGCAGGCTCCGCAACCGATACATGCGGCAGCGTCCATACTCTCGTCGGCATCGGCCTTCGAGATGGGTATTGCGTTGGCATCGGGTACCGAGTTGGTGCGTACGGAGATGAAACCTCCGGCCTGGAGAATTTGGTCGTATGCCGAACGGTTGACAACGAGGTCCTTGATTACCGGGAATGCGGCCGAACGCCACGGCTCGATGACGATCGTATCGCCGTCCTTGAACTTGCGCATGTAGATCTGGCAGGTCGTAGCGGCCGTGCCGGGACCGTGTGCGCGTCCGTTGATGTGCAGCGAGCACATGCCGCAGATACCTTCACGGCAGTCATGGTCGAATGCCACCGGCTCCTCGCCTTTGTGTACAAGGTCGTTGTTGAGAATGTCGAGCATCTCAAGGAACGAGGTGTCGGGCGAGATGTTGTCTACGGTGTAAGTCTTGAATCCGCCCTTGGCTTTGGCGTCCTTTTGACGCCATATCTTTAATGTGAATTTCATTGCCTGAGTTTTTTATTAAAGTTCAACGTCAAAATGATCAATCCTTGTAGTTACGCTGTGCGGGGTGTACGAACTCGAAGTTGAGCGGCTCCTTGGTCATTTCGGGAGCATTGTCCATGCCCTTGTATTCCCATACGGCTGCATATGTGAAGTGTTCGTCATCACGCTTGGCCTCGCCCTCTTCGGTCTGGTGCTCCGAACGGAAGTGGCCGCCGCACGACTCCTCGCGGTTCAGTGCGTCGCGGGCCATCAGTTCGCCAAGTTCGAGGAAGTCGGCCAGACGCAGTGCCTTCTCAAGTTCGACGTTGAAGCTGTCGGCCGTACCTACGACCTTGACATCTTTCCAGAACTCCTTGCGCAGGGCCTGTATTTCGGTGATTGCCTTTTCGAGCGATTCCTTGGTACGGGCCATTCCGACGTTCTCCCACATGATGTGGCCGAGTTTCTTGTGTATGTCGTCTACCGACTGCTTTCCGTTGATCGAGAGCAGCTTGTTGATGCGCTCCTTGACAGCCTTCTCGGCCTCGTCGAATGCTGCGGTCGTGGTGTCGACCTTCGGGGCCTGGATCTTGTGCGAGAGGTAGTCGCCGATGGTGTACGGAAGTACGAAGTATCCGTCGGCCAGACCCTGCATCAGAGCCGAAGCACCCAGACGGTTGGCGCCGTGATCCGAGAAGTTGGCCTCACCGATTGCGTAGAGACCCGGGATCGTGGTCATGAGGTTGTAGTCAACCCAGATACCGCCCATGGTATAGTGTACGGCGGGGAATATCTGCATCGGCTGCTCGTAGGGGTTCACGTCGGTGATCTCCTCGTACATGTCGAACAGGTTGCCGTAGCGCTGTTTGATGGTCTCCTTGCCCAGACGCTCGATGGCGGTCTTGAAGTCGAGGAATACGGCCAGACCGGTTTCGTTCACGCCGTAGCCTGCGTCGCAACGCTCCTTGGCGGCACGCGATGCAACGTCACGCGGTACGAGGTTTCCGAATGCCGGGTAGCGGCGCTCCAGATAGTAGTCGCGGTCCTCTTCGGCGATGTCCGACGGTTTCTTTGCGCCCGAGCGGATAGCCTTCACGTCCTCCAGTTTCTTGGGAACCCAGATACGGCCGTCGTTACGCAGAGACTCTGACATGAGCGTCAGTTTCGACTGCTGGTCGCCGTGAACCGGGATACATGTCGGGTGGATCTGCGTGAAGCAGGGATTGGCGAAGCCTGCACCCTTGCGGTAGCACTGGAATGCGGCCGAGCCGTTCGATGCCATGGCGTTGGTCGAGAGGAAGAATACGTTTCCGTATCCGCCGGTTGCCAATACTACGGCGTGTGCACCGTGGCGCTCGATTTCGCCGGTAATGAGGTTGCGGGCGATAATACCGCGGGCCTCACCGTTCTCGATTACGATGTCGAGCATCTCGTGACGGGGATAGCTCTTCACGGAACCTGCGGCGATCTCCTTGTTCAGAGCGGCGTATGCGCCGAGCAGCAGCTGCTGTCCGGTCTGGCCGCGGGCGTAGAACGTACGCGAAACCTGCGCACCTCCGAACGAACGGTTTGCCAGCAGACCGCCGTATTCGCGGGCGAAGGGAACACCCTGTGCGACGCACTGGTCGATGATGAGGTTCGAAACCTCGGCCAAACGATATACGTTTGCCTCGCGTGCACGGTAGTCACCTCCCTTGATCGTATCGTAGAAGAGACGGTAAACCGAGTCGTTGTCGTTCTGGTAGTTCTTGGCAGCATTGATACCGCCCTGAGCTGCGATCGAGTGTGCGCGGCGCGGGGAGTCCTGAATGCAGAATACCTTTACGTTGTAACCGAGTTCGCCGAGTGAAGCGGCTGCAGATGCACCGCCGAGCCCTGTTCCGACGATTATTATATCGAGCTTGCGCTTGTTGGCGGGGCTCACGACCTTGATGGCGGCCTTGTGGTTGCTCCATTTCTGCGACAACTCGCCGGCCGGAATTTTGGAATCTAATTTTAACGCCATATCCTGTGTATGTTTTTAAGTTCGTAAATTGGTGTTTAGCAGCAGCCGCAGAGCGATTTGATGAAGAATACAACTACTACCGCAGCGAAGCCGAGGAATATGAGTGTAGCGATGATATTGGCGAGACACTTGAGGCGGGGATACCATGTGTCGTTGGCCCAACCCACGCTCTGGAACATCGACCATACGCCGTGTGTGAGGTGGAACCACAGGGCTACGAGCCATACGATGTAGAGGGCTACGAAGTACCACTGCGAGAAGGTGTATTCGATCAGAGCGGCGCCGTCAACGGGCGAATATCCGAGCGAGTTCTCATGACCGCCCATGATCTCGACGAGCTGCATCTTCGACCAGAAGTTGAAGAGGTGGAGTGCCAGACCGCCCAGAACGATGAATCCGATGACGAGCATGTTTTTCGAAGCCCAATCCACGCCTTTTTCCTGGATCGTTACCTCGTAGCGGATATTGCCGCGTGCGCGACGGTTCTGTACCGTCAGCAGGAGGGCATAGACGAAGTGTACGACCACTCCGAGTGCGAGTATGGCAGTACCTACAAGTGCATACCAGTTCGCACCGAGGAATGCGCAGATC
>DXGW01000007.1 GCA_019113665.1 Candidatus Alistipes excrementipullorum | reverse complement strand
ATATTCCGAGAAGGGACGTATCGAGTCGATAAGCGGTATTATCGACCCGACGACCGGCTCGGTGTCGCTTCGCGCCCGTTTCCCGAACTACAAGCGCCTGCTTCTGTCGGGAGGCTCGGGAAATGTCATACTGCCTCACCAGCAGGAGGACTGTCTCGTGATACCGCAGTCCGCAACATATGAAATCCAGGACAAGATATACGCCTTCAAACTCGAAAACGGCGTGGCCAAATCGCGTATCATCGGCGTCTTCGACATCAGCAACGGCAAGGAGTATGTCGTCGAGTCGGGCCTGATGGCCGGCGATACGATCGTAGTCGAGGGCGTGGGCATGCTCCGTGACGATACGGTCATAAAGATCAAGGAGGTATTCACGAGCGAACAGGATCGAAAGGAGTCGCAGCGATGAACATACGGACATTTATCGACCGGCCGGTCTTCTCGTCGGTCATCTCCATACTGCTTGTGTTGGGCGGCCTGCTGGCGCTGGCGATACTGCCCATCGAACGCTATCCGAATATAGCGCCCCCGACCATCAACGTGTCGACCACATATACGGGTGCCAGCGCCGAGACCGTGCAGAAGAGTGTGATCGTACCGCTCGAGGAGGCGATAAACGGTGTCGAGAACATGACCTACATGTACTCGACCGCCACCAATAACGGCAGTGCCAACATTCGTGTCTACTTCAAGCAGGGTACCGACCCGGACATGGCGGCCGTGAACGTGCAGAACTGCGTGTCGCGTGCAACGCGCCAGCTGCCGTCGGAGGTTACGGACGTGGGCGTTACCGTCCGCAAGCGCCAGACCAACATTCTGGAGCAGATAGCCATCTACAGCCCCAACGGGACGTACGACCGTACGTTCCTCGTGAACTATATAAAGATCAACCTCGTGCCGGCCATCTCGCGTATCTCGGGCGTCGGCGACATCGACGTGCATGGCTCGGACTACAGCATGCGCATATGGCTCAAGCCGGACATCATGGCCCAGTACAAGCTGATCCCGGAGGACATAACCACCGCACTGGCCGAGCAGAACATCGAGGCGGCAACGGGTGCCTTCGGCGAGAACTCGGACCAGACGTTCCAGTATGCGATGCGTTACAAGGGCCGTCTCGAAAAACCCGAGGAGTTCGAGAATATCGTTATCCGCGCCCTGCCCAACGGCGAGTTGCTCCGGTTGAAGGACGTGGCCGACGTCGAACTGGGTACGCAGTCGTACATGTATATCGGTGAGGTGAACCAGTGCCCCGGAACGTCGCTCTCGATATACCAGACCCCCGGCTCGAACGCGACCGAGGTCATCAACAACATCGACGCCTTCATGGAGAAGGCGCGCGAGAGTTTCCCGCCCGATGTTGACATGGTAGTGCTGTCGAGTGCCAACGACTTCCTTTATGCCTCCATACACAACGTCGTACGTACGCTGATCGAGGCCATAATACTGGTGACGCTCGTAGTCTTTGTCTTCCTGCGGTCGCTGCGTTCGACGCTGATACCTCTGGTGGGCATCATCGTGTCGCTCATCGGTACGTTCATGTTCCTCTATCTGTTAGGGTTCAGTATCAACCTGCTGACGCTGTTCGCACTGGTGCTGTCGATCGGAGTGGTTGTCGACGACGCCATCATCGTCGTCGAGGCCGTGCACTCGAAATTCGACGCCGGATACCGTTCGCCTTACAAGGCGGCCATCGACGCCATGCACGGTATTACATCGGCCGTGGTCACCAGTTCGCTCGTCTTCATGGCCGTGTTCATTCCGGTATCGCTCATTGGCGGTACCTCGGGCGTGTTCTATACGCAGTTCGGATTGACGATGGCCGTGGCCGTGGGTATATCGGCCATAAATGCATTGACGTTGAGCCCGGCGCTCTGCTCGTTGATTCTCAAACCCAAGGACGAGAACGGCAATACCGTGAAGATGAGCTTCTCGAAGCGCTTCAACAATGCACTCGACGCCTCTTTCGAGGCACTGAGGTCGCGGTATCTGCGAGGCGTGACCTTCTTCCTGCGCCACCGCTGGGTGTCGGGACTGTTGCTTGTGGCATCGGTTGTGGCCCTGGTGTTCCTGATGCGTACCACCAAGACAGGACTTATCCCGCAGGAGGATATGGGTACGGTGCGTGTCGACGTGTCGACCCCTCCGGGCAGTTCGCTCGCATATACCAAGAGCGTCATGGACCGTGTCGACAATGACGTGATACGCAGTATCTCCGAGTGCCGTGCGTACATCAACATGGCCGGCTATTCGATGACCGGAGGCGCCGGTACGTCGCAGGGCTCGTTCACGCTGAGGCTCAAGCACTGGGACGAGCGAAAAGGCAAGGAGCACAGTGTCGACGATATCATGGACCGCATAAAGGACTATACGGCCAACTTCAACGATGCGAAGATCTTCACTTCGTCGCCGGCGATGATTCCCGGTTACGGCGCCACCAACGGTTTCGAGATGTATATCCAGGACCGCAAGGGCGGCGATATCGAGGACCTGGCCGCCGTGACCAACGAATTCCTTGCCGAACTCAACCAGCGTCCGGAGATAGGTTCGGCGCACACGTCGTTCAATCCGCGCTTCCCGCAATACCAGCTCGATGTCGATGCCGTGAAGTGCAAGCGTGCAGGCATATCTCCAAAGGAGGTGCTGTCGGTGCTGAACGGTTACTACGGCGGTCAGTTGTCGACCAAGTTCAACCGGTTCACCAAACTCTATCAGGTGATGGTGCAGGCCGACCCGCGTTACCGCGTGGACCGTCAGACGCTGAACAACATCTTCGTGCGCATAGGCGACGAGATGGCTCCCGTGAGCCAGTTCGTCAAGCTGACGAAGATATATGCGCCCGAGAACCTTTCACGCTTCAACATGTTCCCGTGCATCGGAATCAACGGACGTGCCGCCCAGGGCTACTCCTCGGGTGACGCCATTAGGGCCATCAACGAGGTGGCGGCCGAAACGCTGCCCATCGGCTACGGTTTCGACTTTGCGGGAATCGCACGTGAGGAGGCTACCAGCGGCAACAACACGATCTACATATTCATCGTCTGCATTACGCTGATATACCTGATATTGTGCGCCCTCTACGAGAGCTACATACTTCCGTTCGCCGTGATCCTGTCGGTTCCGTTCGGCGTCTTCGGCAGCTTCCTGTTCGCCAAGATGATGGGCCTCGAAAACAACATCTACCTGCAGACGGGTCTGGTCATGCTCATCGGACTTCTGGCTAAGACGGCGATCCTTATCACCGAGTATGCGGTCGAGCACCGCCGTGCGGGCATGAGCATCATGCGCGCTGCCTTTTCCGCCACCAAGGAGCGTTTCCGCCCGATACTGATGACGGCGCTGACGATGATCTTCGGCCTTCTGCCGCTGATGTTCTCCAACGGTGTGGGCGCCAACGGCAACAATACGCTCGGTTCGGGTGTTGTCGGCGGAATGCTTATAGGTACGCTGGCGCTGCTGTTCATCGTTCCGCCGATGTTCGTCGTATTCCAGCTGCTGCAGGAAAAATTGAGAAGAAAACCCGAAAAAGCCGAATAGAGATGAGAAAGTTAGTTGCATATTCAATTGTGGCCGTAACGGCCGTCATGGTCTTCGGCGGCTGTTCGATATACAGTCACTATTCGCGGCCCGACGACATCTCGACCGAAGGCCTGTTCGGCGAGAATGTCTCCACGGTCGACTCGACGAGCATTGCCTCGATCGGCTGGCGCGAGTTCTTTACGGACCCGCAGCTGCAGGAGCTCATAGAGTACGGCCTGCAGAACAATATCGACCTCAAGGTGGCCGAATCCCGGATTATCGAGGCCGAGGCTGCCCTGCGTACGGCACGACTGTCGTATTATCCGTCATTCTCGTTCTCGCCGCAAGGTACACTGAGTACATACAATTTCGACGGGTGGGGCAAGAAGTATGAGCTTCCCGTAGACATCAGCTGGGAGGTGGACGTAGCCGGCCGTCTCTTCAACAAGAAGAACAAGGCGCGCGTCGCATATGAGCAGAGTCTGGTCAACCGCCGCAGCGTGCAGACGCAGCTCATCTCGGCCATAGCCAACAGCTACTATACGCTGCTGATGCTCGACAGCCAGCTGGAGGTGTCGCGCTCGACGTCGGCAAACTGGCGTGAGAACGTACGTATCATGAAGGCCATGAAGGAGGCCGGCATGACCAACGAGGCTTCGGTGTCGCAGACCGAGGCCAACAGCTGCTCGATCGACGCGTCGCTGTTCGACCTCGAACGTCAGATCAGCCAGGTCGAGAATTCGTTGTCGCTGATTCTGGGCGATGCGCCGCATTCGATACCGCGCGGGCGTCTCGACCAGCAGAAGATACGTACCGAGTTGCTGGTGGGCGTTCCGGCTCAGTTGCTGGCAAACCGTCCCGACGTGCAGGGCGCCGAACTCGACCTTGCACAGGCATACTATACGACCAACCTGGCGCGTGCGGCCTTCTATCCGTCGGTCAACCTGGGCGGTACGCTCGGCTGGACCAACAGCGCCGGCTCGGCCCTGACCAATCCGGGCCAGTTCCTGTTGTCGTTTGTCGGAGGCCTCGTGCAACCGATATTCAATGCAGGTTCGAACCGTGCACAACTGAAGATAGCACAGGCGCAGCAGGAGCAGGCCAAGCTCGCTTTCGTGCAGGCTCTGCTCAGTGCCGGCAGCGAGGTGAACGACGCCATCATGCAGTGCCAGACTGCCCGCAACAAGACGGACGTGCGCAAGCGCCAGATTGCGGCGCTCGAATCGGCCGTGGTGTCGACGCAGCAACTCATGCGGCACGGCGAATCGACCTATCTTGAGGTGTTGACGGCCCAGCAGAATCTCCTGCAGGCGCAACTGTCGCAGATAGCCGACCGTTTCGAGGGTATACAGGGCATGATCAATCTCTATCAGGCTCTCGGCGGGGGATCGAATTGAGCGGTCCCGTGCACAGGGCGATAATTGCATGGACCGCTGCGGGTAACGTGGCGGTCCGTTGCATAACGACATGACGATGCAGTTCAGAAGTGTGAGACAGACATTATTCAGACATATCGTATCGCTGCTCTTTGCGGTTGTGCTTCTGGCGGGGTGTACCTCCCGCCGGCCGGTCGTCATGTCGGTGGACAGAACGCTTGCCATGGAGTATCCCGACAGCGCGCGGCGGTTGCTGCAGGCCATGGAGACTATGCCTATGAAGCGCGGCAAGCGTGCCCAATTGACGCTGATGCTTGGTTTTGTGCAGGCGCATCAGGACGATACCCTTGCCGCCAGAGCCTCGCTCGACAGGGCGATGCGTTACTACGGGCGTTACGGTTCGGACGATGAGCGGGCCGAGGCGTGGTATACCTATGCCAAGGCAGCCCTCCGTCTCGGCGATCTTGAGGAGGCCATACGCGGATATACGCAGTCGGCCATCTTTGCGGAGAAGGCGCTCGACAGGGAATCCCGCGGCGATGACGGTCAACGCAAGAGGACGGAGGTGTTGCTGGTCGCCGTCTACCATACGCTGGGCCTTATCTATTTCGAGCAGGGCTACGATGCCGTCGAGCCATTTGCGAAGGCTGTCGATGCGGCCCGCACGTCGGGCAATGCCACGCAGGAGGGTTACAGCCGTTTCATGCTTTCGTCGGCCTACTGTGCCGACGGCGATTACGCACGGGCGATCGAAACGCTGGCTCCGTTGGTCGGGGCCTGCGATACGATACCGTTCCGCTATTTCGCCCAGATGGTCAGGCTGCAGAACCTCATGTTCCACACATATCTCGGAGACTGGTCGCCGGAGCGCCTGCTTGCCGCACGCGACAGTGTCGACCTGGACGAGATACGAACGGCGCCGTTGTCCTATGAAACAGCCGTCTCGGAAGATTCGCAGCGTACCTTTTACGACATAGCATCGGCTATGATCTTCCAACGCAACGGCCAGCTCGATTCGGCGCGTGTATATGTCGAGCGAACGCTCGATCGCAGGTCGGAACTCCATCAGGGGAATGTCGGTCTCTACAATATTGCCGCCGGGATATACCATGGGCTCGGCGACGATGCCCGTGCTTACGGCTACATGCAGCAGCTGGTGTCGGCCAAGGATTCGCTCTTCGAGGCGCAGCGCGGGGCGCAGGTGGCCGAACTCGAACGCCGTTATCGTACGGCCAACGAGGTGGCGTTGCGTGAGGCTTCGTTGCGTTATCGGGTGTGGATTGCCGTGTTGGCAGCCGTGCTGGTCGTTATGGTTGCAGTGGCGGCAGTCATGGGCTATCGCCGGAAACTGCGCCGCCGCGACGAGGAGTTGAACGAGACCCTCGCATTGCTGGATTCGTACCGCGAATCGCACGACAGCCTGACGTCGCGTCTCGACGCTTCGAATGCCCGTGAGGCTGCGGTAAAGCGACTTCTGGAGGGCCGTGTTGCAGCCGTACGCGACATTGCGGCGACGTGCTATCTCTATGGGGACGGCGAGCGGCTGTCCGCCAAGATGAGGGAGCTGGCGTTGAGCCCCGCGATGCTGGCCGATGTGGTCGACATGGCCGACCTCTACAGCGACAGGGCCGTTACCCGCCTGCGGACAGAGTTCCGCGGCTGGCCCGAACGCAACTACGACTTCGCGGCGCTGGTCATTGCCGGATTCTCGCCGCAGGAGATATGCGTCATGCTCGACATGACACTCAACGGCGTCTATACGCTCAAGTCCAAGATCAAACGGCGTATTGCCGAGTCGCAGTCGGCCGACCGCGACCTTCTTCTCGCATATTTCGCATAGCTTCCGGACGACGGCAAGGTCCTGCCGCTGCAAGGCAAGATTTTCTGCAGATAGGTGCTTTGTAAATCAATATGTTGCGATCTTGTCGGCAAGGTTTTTTCCGGACAGGCAAGGCCGCCTGACAGTTAACTTTGCAGTGTAAAATTATAGTTTCAACACTGCAGAATCATGAGATCATTGTTATTGTTTGCGGTTGCGTGCATGCAGGCATCGCTCATTGCGGCACAGACGCCGGCGCAGCCCGAATCCACTGAGTCCGATACCATAGCCGGCCGTCTGGTCGATACAAAGGGAGCGCCCGTGCCCGGTGCCGCAGTCCTTCTCTTCGGGAGCGACTCCACCTATGTCGATGCCGTCGCCTCCAACCTCGAGGGGCGCTTCGAGATACGTTCCGCATTGCGCCCTTACAGACTGCAGGTACAGCACCTCGCCTACGAGCTTTGCGAGATAGAGTCCGACCGCCCGGATCTGGGGGACATAGTGCTGGCTGAAAGTCAGGTATCGATAGATGCCGTGGTGGTCGAGGGCGAACGGCCCGTGGTGCGTGTAGAGCAGGGCAGGTTGAACTACGACCTCGGGCAGCTGACGCGCAACCAGACCGTCAACAACGCCTATGAGGCTCTGACCCGTCTGCCCGGAGTCTCGGAACAGGACGGGGCGCTGTCGCTTGCCGGAGCCTCGTCGGTGACGGTTATCCTGAACGGGCGGCCTTCGACCATGACTTCGGAGCAGCTGGCGGCCCTGCTGCGCTCGACGCCTGTCGAACGTGTCGAGAAGGCCGAGGTCATGTACAGTGCTCCGCCGCAGTATCATGTGCGCGGGGCGGCGATAAACCTCGTCATGCGCCGCAGCCATGATGCGGCCTTCTCGGGGGAGGTTCACGGCAACTACACCGACCGCTATTTCGCGAACTGGGAGCTTGGCGGCAACTTTGTGATCTCGTCGCCGAAATGGTCGGCCGATGTCATGTATACTGCCTTGCGCGGCAAGTCGAAGACCTGTTACGACCTGCTGTCGCGGCATACGCTCGACGGCCGGCAGTACGACATAAGCCAGGAAGAGTCGATCACGGGCGAAGGGTGGAGCCATCAGCTGCGTGCAGCCGTAGAGTATGCGCCCAGGGAGCGCGGCCGTCTGAGCGCCGCCTACACGGCCTCGTTCTCACCCGACGGCAGCGGCATCTCCCGTTCGCAGGGAAACTATGTCGGCTCGCTCTCGCAGAAGGTCAGCGACAAGTCGCTCCACAATGTCGCCCTGCGCTACACATCGGACTTCGGCCTTGACATCGGTGCCGACTATACCCATTACGTCGATCCCGAGAGGTCGACCCTCACGAACGACTATGCCGACGGCTCGGCCACGGCTTTCGATGTGGTTTCGGGACAGCGGATCGACCGGCTCAATGTTACCGTTGACGAGGACCACACGTTCGATTCGGGGTGGAACCTTACGGCCGGAGCCTCGTTCGGAATGTCGCTGTCGCACGACTGGCAGCACTATACGGTTCTTGAAGGCAACCCCGTAACGGCCGATACCGATTCGCGCCTCGACGAATATACCGGAAATCTCTATGCCGGGTTCGGTCGCCAGTTCGGGCGTACGGGCTTCTCCCTGTCGCTGGCCGGAGAGTATTACCGGCTGGGCGACTACGAGAACTGGTCGCTATATCCGCAGGCTTCGTTCAGCTGGGTGCATTCCGACAAGCATATCGTGCAGTTGAACTTCTCGTCGGACAAGCGGTACCCTTCGTATTGGGAGATGCAGGGTGCCGTATCGTATATTGACGGATATTCGGAGATACACGGCACATCGGGACTGCGTCCGTCGCGCAACTATGAGGCGCAGGCCATCTATATATACCGTCAGAAGTACATCTTCGTGCTCTTCTGGAACGAGATGCCCGACTATTTCGTGCAGGCGGCATGGCAATCTTCCGACAGGCTGGCGCTGATCTACCAGTCGCTCAACTGGAATACGAACCGCCAGTGGGGTGTCAATGCCGTCGTGCCGTTCCGTATCGGAAGATGGCTCGATTCGCGGCTGACGGTTACGGGCCTGAGAATGCGCCAGCGTTGCGACAACTTTCACGACATGTCGTTCGACCGTGCGAAATGGGTGGCCGTCGTGCGCCTGAACAATACGTTCCGTCTCTGCCGCAAACCCGATCTCGCCCTTGAGGTCAACGGATTCTTCCAGTCCGCAGCCATTCAGGGCACATACGATATCAACCCGTTGGGCTCGGTGGACGCGGCACTGAAATGGACCTTCGACAAGGGCCGTGCGTCGCTCTCGCTCAGGTGCAGCGACATCCTCGAGACCGGCAGCCCCCTTACACGCATACGCTATGGCGGACAGTGGCTCGATATGGGTTCGCAGCGCTATTCGCGCACGACAACCGTGTATTTCTCCTATCGTTTCGGCGGCTATCGGGAGAAAAAGCACAAGGAGGTGGATACCTCGCGTTTCGGGCACTGAGGCGTAGGAAAACAAACAGAGGGAGCCTCTCCGGAGAGGCTCCCTCTGTTTGTTTGCATGTGCCGGCTACTGCCTGTTCAGCAGAATGACGTCGGCGCTTGCATTGTCCATGTCGGGCATGGTCATGCCTATGTCGGCACCGATGTATGTAGGGTCGCATACCGTGTAGCGGCGGCCGTTCAGGACTATGTAGTCGCCCTTGACATATTCGGTGAAGCATACGGCCGTGGCCAGGTGGTTGGGATACGATACAAGAGCCGCATCGAGGTCGAGAAGGTCGCGCACGAGTATCGAAAAGAGTATCGAACGGTCCTCGCAGTCGCTGTACGGGTAGTAGAACGTCTCGTCGCCGAAGAGCGGGCGCTCGTATCCGAACTGCTCGTCGTCGGTCTTGTAGTCGAAGGCCGTCTGTACGAAGTTGAGCAGCATGTTGGCGGCTTCGGCTTCGCTCTTGCCATCTATGGCCTTGCGGAGTACTGGGTAGAGTTCGCCTTTCAGCCTGTCGCTGAGCGATGCGTATGCGTACATGTCCCAGTCGTTGGTGAGCGGGTAGCTGTTGTAGAACTCCATCAGCTGCTCGTTTGTGTCGGCCGTGACTGCGATCTGCGGATAGCGTTCAGCCTTCAGCTGGCGGCCGGACGTTGGCGTCATGGCAAACGACGGTTGCGACTGCATGTAGAGTGACGAAAACTTCTCTCCGGGAAACGGAACGTCGCAGACGTAGAATGAACTCCCCTTGAGACTGCGGTCGAGTATGTAGTAACGGCAGTCGTCGCGCTTGATGAAGGAGTAGCTCCAGATCTCGTTCTCGGAGGGCATGAGTATCGTCAGACGGTCGTTGGCACGTGCCATGCGCACCTTGTATCCCGACTGTGTGAGCACGTATGCCTGTACGACGACGGCGTCGTTGCCCTTGTGTCCGCAGTATGTCTCGGCGAAGCGCCCTGCGAGCGACAGGTATGCCCAGTCGCACAGGTTCATCGTGCTGCGCAGCTGCAGGCAGTCGGCAATGGCGGCATCGAAACCTTCGTCGGTCAGCTGCTGCCACATGTCGGCCACGTCCTGCTCCTCGTATCCGCCAAGGCGCACGGGTTCGCCGATATTCACCCGCACCGTGCAGGGCGTGCCGTAGAAATCAAATGCCACCTCGCGCAGCGTGGGCGATGCCGGCTGCTGCGGTATGGGCTCGACGGGCTGCGGCGGTGTTGCCGGCACCGGGTCGGGGATTATGACGTCGCTTACGGGCAATTGACGCGGCTGCGGGTTGTCCACAGGTTTGGCCGTCGGTATTACGGGCGGTTTGGGCTTCTGCGGCGCGGGCTGTGCCGGTTCGGCCTCGTAACGCTGCCACGCGTCGCGTATGAACTGCACGTACTCCTCGTTGGCCTTCTTGCGGAAGTCATCGTATTGTTGCCGGGCCTCCTGCTTGAACGAGTCGTAGCGCTTGCGCATCTCGTCGAAACTCTGTGCCTGTGCCGTCAATACTGTCAGTATTGTGCAAAGGCATGAAATACTCATGATTCTTTTCATTTTTTCGAGTCGGTTTTATTTCGTAATATCTAAACCATTTCCCTTCTTTAGTTGCATAGCCCATCTGCCCTTCAAACGATGCTTTTGCGAAATATGTATTTATGTACGGCCGTGTTTTATAAAATGGCGTCGCGGTTGTCAGAAACACATCGTTTTCCAAGTCTGCGCCAGCGTCGGTGCGACCGTCACGGTCGGGGTCTGGCTCTTGCGGTTTACTACGGTGGATTTCTGTCGTACCTGCTCGGTGATGTAGTCGCCAAGTTCGCCGAATGTCACGTCGCCTTCGGATAGTTGCAACTTCTTGAGCAGGAAATAGGTGAACAGTCCGTGCCCCTTGTCGTTGTAGGGCAGTGCCGTCTCGTCGGCCGATGCGGCGCTGAATACCACCATGTTGCCGTGCGGCGACACGGCTTTCGGTTTTATGGCCACACCACGGGCCGACGCCAGCATCGCCCCGTCGCGGGTCGAACCGCTGAAGCAAGCATCGAGAAATACGGTCACGTTTTTCGCACCGAGTGCCCCAAGTTCGTTGTATAGACGGTCGAGTGAGTAGCATGCCTCGGTGCCGACACCGTATGCGTCTACCGGCATGAGGAATGCCTCCTGCGTATTCTCGTTCGGGGCACCGTGTCCGGCATAGTAGAATATCACGCGTATGTTGCCGTTGTAGGCTGCGGCTATCTTCCCGATGTCGTTCACGGCTGCGAGCATCGTGCCGTAAGTGGCATCGCCGTAGAATCGTATGTTCGACTGCGGCAATCCGAGCGTGCGACGGCAGTATTCGCCGAATGTCTTGCCATCGTTGAGAGCAAAAGGAACTTTTGCCAGTTTCGAGTAGTTCTCGTTGGCGATAATTACGGCGAAGGTGCGGTCGTTGGTCTTGTTGCACTGCGGAATATCAGTGTCGACATCTGCCTTGCCGACCGATACGTTTACGGTCGATATATTTTGCTGACCGGCGGAAGGCTTGTTCCCAGTCGGCACGTCTATCTCTATGGGGTCGAAGTTATAATCAACCTGCGCAATGGTGTAGTTTAGCGATGCGGCATTGCTGTACTTGTATGTCTTGCCGCCGGGCATACGGAATGAGACCTCGGCTAAAGCCATACGGTCGTTCTCGATAAAGAACTTCGGGGTCTTGACTATTGAAGACCATTTGGATTTGAATGCCTCCGCCTTGGCAATCGGAACCGGCACAAGCAACTCCTTGTCGTCGCACTTTACAAGATATACCTCGTTGTCGGCATCGTATTGCCCGAGAGTGTATGAGTATTTTACCTCTTTGGAACGTTCTGCAATAAATTGTTGCTCTGCCTGCTTGACATACTCGGCAATCTTCTGCTCTCGTGTATGCTTGTTTACGCGAGCCTGCCAGTCTATAGTCTTTTCGAACTCACCCTTTTTCTGCCATTCGTTTATACGGGTTTCGACATAGTTCTTGGCATATTTGGAGAAAGGCTGATTCATATACAACCACTTCTTACCTTGTTCTATTGTGTCGAACCATTTTCCTTCGGTATTTATAAATCCCCATTTGCCGTTTAATTGAACCTGGGCAAAACCGTTGCGGAAAGCCAAGGCGTGGTCATATATACAATCAATCCGTTTACCTTTTGTATTTATAAAGCCGTATTTGCCGTTTAATTGAACTATGGCAAAGTCTTCGCTAAAAGCATAAACTTCGTCGTAAATGCAATCGGCAATAAACTCTCCATTGGTATTTATAATACCATATTTCCCGTTCAATTCTACT
>DXGW01000062.1 GCA_019113665.1 Candidatus Alistipes excrementipullorum | reverse complement strand
ACAAGTTTTCGGAATTGATTGTGCGGATATGGTGCCGTTCGCAAAAAAATAACGGTAAAAATCGTATTTAGTGCTTGCGAAACAGTAATGATAGGGTATTATATCCCTTCGTGTGCGCAGAGATGTCCGAGGCTTGTCTCGATAATGCCGGATATCTCCTCGTCGAGCTTCTCCTCATTTTCGGCGTCGCCATTTACGGAGAAGAACTTGCCCGGCTGCGAGCTGTAATGGACCGTACTTAACGAATCGGCGTGCATGACGATGACGGCGTCGATCGTATGTTCATGTTGCATCATGCGTGAGAAGAAGTCCAACTGCTCCTCTTCGGTTACGAGTTTGTGCTGGAGCAGCAGATAGTTCTCATCGGCTGCATTGTCGAACGAACGGCACAAAGTCAACCCGTAGCGTTCTGCCGTGCGGCGCGCCTGTCCTTAGGGGATTCCATACATTACTATATTCATAATCTGTGCTTTTTTGTGTCGGGCATTTCCCGCCGTTTGGCCGGCGGCGGGATCTGTCGGACTGTTTTACTGCGTAACGGTGTCTGGAGACTGCTTGATTGTATCGGCTGAATTTCAATTGCGAGTCTCCGTGTGTTGTCTTATGTAATTTTTCAGAATATGAAACGCGGGTGAAGCCATCGCCCCGTGGTCGTAGCCATCAAGTTCATATATATATGTCTCCTTGTGTCCGTTGACCTTCATCATTCTCCAGAAGTATGCGGTCTCCTCGTAACGTCCGAGCATCTCCAGCTCGCGGTCACCGGAGATGATGATCAACGGCGGGGCGTCGGCCCGCACGTAGTACAACGGTGCGAACTCGTCTATACTGGGCTGCGTGGGTTTCATTCTCCTGGCTTCGCGATAGGCGAAATGGCTGATGGCATGTCCGCTGAATGGTGCCAGCGCGGCGATCGAATCGGCGTCGATGCCGTATTTGCCGAGCCATTTCTTGTCGAGACCTATCATGTTGGTGAGGTAACCGCCGGCCGAGTGTCCGCAAACATATATTTTACGGGGGTCGCCTCCGTAATCGGCTATATGGCGGAATGTCCATGCCACGGCTGCCGCGGCGTCGTCTATGCATTCTGAAAGCTCTGCCTGCGGCAGTAGCCGATAGTTTGCCGCGACCACTGTGAGGCCTTCGTTCTTCAACTCTTCCGGAATAAACTTTTCGCCGCCGGTAAGCCCTCCTCCGTGAAACCATACCACGACGGGCGTGCCACTCTTTTCCTGCTGGTAGTATACGTCGAGTTTGCAGCGGCTCATTGCATAACGGTCCCCTTGGTCCCTGTATGAGATGTTCTCTGCCGTGAGATAGGTTTGGGCTGCTGCCGCGAACGGGAAAATGCAGCATGACAATATGGCTAAAACAAATTTGTACATGGTGTTTCGTTTTTTCGTGAAGATGCAGATGTAAAAATAGTAAATATTCTGGAAACAACGGATATGTAATCGGACCTGTCTGTGTCCGGAATCCATGACATGTCCGGTTTTGAATGTCTTTTTCAGGGTGGTATGTCAGGTTGGACGGAGTCTTCTCGCGGACTTGCCCGCCGGCGCGAACGGAATACCGGGCCGATGATGGCATGAAAAAAACCGTCGGACAAGATGTCCAACGGTTTTTTACGTGCCCAGGATAGGAGTCGAACCTACACGTCTCTCAACACTCGCACCTGAAACGAGCGCGTCTACCATTTCGCCACCTGGGCTTTTGCGGTGCAAATGTGGTGCAAAGGTAATAAAATTTCGTTATATGCAAGGCCATGCGGATATTTTTTTCATTTTTTTGGACCAAGCCGCCTTTGCGCGGCCTGTTTCGGGCATGCCGAATGTGGTTCAGGACCGCGACGTGGAGCGACTACAATCCTTTTTGGCGGAATAAGTGCAATGTTTTCTTTTTTTTCACTACTTTTGTCCTGCTATGGAGAAATTTGTCGTCAGCGCAAGAAAATACCGCCCCGCGACCTTCGCATCGGTAGTGGGCCAGAAGCACATCACTTCGACGCTCAAGAATGCGATCGAGCGCGGACAGCTGGCTCATGCCTACCTTTTCTGCGGTCCTCGCGGTGTGGGCAAGACCACATGTGCGCGTATCTTTGCCAAGGCGATAAATTGTCTGCATCCCGTAGGCGCCGAAGCGTGCAACGAGTGCGAGTCGTGCCGCATGTTCAACGAGAACCGCTCGCTCAACATTCACGAGCTCGATGCCGCGTCGAACAACTCGGTGGACGATATTCGCAACCTGATCGACCAGGTGCGCATAATACCGCAGGTCGGACACTATTCGGTCTTCATCATCGATGAGGTGCACATGCTTTCGCAGCAGGCCTTCAACGCATTCCTCAAGACGCTCGAAGAGCCGCCCGCCCATGCAATATTCATTCTGGCCACGACCGAAAAACACAAGATCATACCTACGATCCTGTCGCGCTGCCAGATATACGACTTCAACCGCATACGCGTGGAAGATGCCGTCGGGTATCTCAGGTACATTGCAGGACAGGAGGGTGTCGAGGCCGATGACGAGTCGCTCAACCTCATAGCCCGCAAGGCCGACGGCGGTATGCGCGATGCCCTGTCGATGTTCGACAAGGCCGTATCGTTCTGCGGAACGAAACTCGACTTCAAGGAGGTTGCACAGACGCTCAACGTCCTGGATTACGATACATATTTCCAGATGACAGACCTGTTGCTCGACGGCAACTATGTCGATGCGCTCTTGTTGTTTGACCGTATTCTCGGCAACGGGTTCTCGGCCCAGATATTCATGGCGGGACTGAACCAGCACATGCGTGACCTGCTTGTGGCCAAGGGCCCGGCTATCTCGCTCATAGAGTTCACCGGGACGCTGCTCGAACGATACCGTTCCCAGGCGGAACGATGTGACAACAATTTTCTTTTCGGGGCAATGTCATTGTTGACCGATGCGGACGGGCGGTTGCGGCAGTCGTCGAACCAACGTCTGCTTGTCGAACTGGGGCTGATGAAGATCGCGGCTCTCGGTCAAAAAAAAAATGAGGGGAGCGTTGTAGCGGCCTCCTATCCGTTGCCCGATCTGCAAGACAAACATACGGCGGCACAGTCCGGGAGAACTGCTGCCGCGCCGCAACAGAGAGCTGCGGCTGTATCAGCCGTGAGTGCCCAACCGACACCTCCGGCAATACCGCAGTCGCAACCTGCGACCTCCGTGCGTGCCGCGGATAGTGCACCCGCAAAGCCTGAAAGGCAGCAGCCTGCGGTTGGGGCCGTGCGGCGTCCGGTGACACCTGCGGACCCGAAGCATCTGGTGTCAGGTGCATCGATAGCTTCGCTGATCAACGGTGACGACGATGCCGATTCGGCCGACGACGTATCGGTGGAGTATACGGTCGACCCCGACAGCCGCGCCAAGCTCGAACGCAGCCGTGACGCGATCCTGCACAATATTAATGAGCAGCGGCCGCGGTTTGTCGTAGCGTTCGAGACCATGGAATTCGAGGACAATGTCATACGCATGACCGTTCCTTCCGATGTGTTGAAGGACGAAATCCAGCACTCCTCGAGCGAGTTGCTGATGAAGATAGCCGACATCGCCGGGGTGACCGGGGCACTCGAATTCGACATATCGGTCCGTGAGGACGGGCGCAAGATGCGTCCCATAAAGCTCGAGGACCGTATAAGACATATGGAAAAAAAGAATCCGCTTTATGCGGAGTTGAAGAAGGTGCTCGACCTCGAGGTCGAGTAGCTTCGGGACAACAAGTTGAAATCAGAAAAAACGTATAGATAGAACGATGACAAAGAATTTCGTAGAAGAACTCAAATGGCGCGGCATGATCCACACCATCATGCCCGGAGCCGAAGAACAGCTCTCGAAGGAGATGACTACGGCCTACCTCGGCATCGACCCGACGGCCGATTCTCTCCACATAGGCCACCTCGTGGGGGTAATGATACTCAAGCACCTGCAGATGTGCGGCCACCGTCCCATCGCGCTGATAGGCGGCGCCACGGGCATGATCGGCGACCCCAGCGGCAAGTCGCAGGAGCGCAACCTCCTCGACGAGAAGACCCTGCGTCACAATCAGGAGGCCATCAAGAAGCAGCTTTCGAAGTTGCTCGATTTCGATTCCGACGCACCGAATGCGGCGATTCTGGTCAACAACTACGACTGGATGAAGGACGTTACGTTCCTCGATTTCGCCCGTGAGATCGGAAAGCTCATTACGGTCAACTACATGATGGCCAAGGATTCGGTCAAGAAGCGCTTCAACGGCGATGGCGACGGCATGTCGTTCACCGAGTTCACGTACCAGCTGCTGCAGGGCAACGACTTCCTGCATCTCTACCAGGCATACAATTGCAAGGTCCAGCTTGGCGGATCGGACCAGTGGGGCAACATTACCACGGGTACGGAACTTATCCGCCGCAAGCTCGACAAGGAGGCCTATGCCATCACCTGCCCGCTTATCACCAAGGCTGACGGTACGAAGTTCGGCAAGACCGAGAGCGGCAACGTATGGCTCGACCCGCGTTATACGTCGCCATACAAGTTCTACCAGTTCTGGATCAACGTGAGCGACGAGGACGCAAAGCGTTATATCAAGATCTTCACGTTGCTCGACAAGGAGACGATAGACCGTCTGACGGCAGAACATGAGGCTGCGCCGCACCTGCGCATACTGCAGAAGGCCCTGGCCAAGGAGATTACCACGATGATCCATTCCGAGGAGGAGTACGAGAAGGCTGTCGAGGCTTCGCAGATACTCTTCGGCGGGGCCACTTCCGAGGCTCTGCGCCGTCTCGACGAACAGACGCTGCTTCAGGTGTTCGAGGGGGTTCCGCAGTTCACGGTATCGCGTTCGGATCTGGGTTGCACGTTCGTCGACCTCTGCGCCGAAAAGACGCAGATATTCCCGTCGAAGGGTGAGTGCCGCAAGATGGTACAGGGCGGCGGCGTGTCGCTCGACAAGGAGAAGGTTACCGATCCGATGCGTACGGTTACCGAGGCCGATCTCATTGCCGGCAAATACCTGCTTGTGCAGAAGGGCAAGAAGAACTACTATCTGGTTACCGTCGAGTAATGGAGTACCGTATCAGACTCTCCGATATGGAGTTTTACGCCCATCACGGCTGCTATGACCTTGAACGCGAGGTCGGCAACCGTTTCCGTGTCGATCTGGAACTTACGACCGAACTGGGCGATGTGGCGCGTGAGGATTGCGTCGAGAAGGCTGTCAATTATCTGTCGGTTTACGAATCCGTATCCCGCCAGATGGAGGTGCGGCAGCGTACCGTTGAACGTGTGGCCATGAATATAATTACCGCGCTCAAAAGCGAGTTCCCGGCCGTACACCATGTCGTTTGAACGGTGTCGAAACTCGCCCCGCCGCTCGGCGGCAAGGTCGGGCGCGTGAGCGTGACGATCGAAGGGTAACCCCGAGGCAAATGCTCCTGCAAACGCGGGCCGGAATCCGATTTACGGGTTCCGGCCCGCTTGCTTTCGGAAAGTAATGTCGGTTGTTGCGTTGTTTTATAGCTTGTTATATGATGTTGCGCGTCGGATAAAGTGCGGTTGAACTTACGGTTCGTAATGTGGAAGAGGTAAAAACGGTCGGTTTTGCCCGTAGAAATTTGTCTGTTAGCGGTATAAATTTTATTTTTGCCGCAATCGGAGGACTTGGAACTGCCGTTTCGGACCTGTGGACAACTCCTCCAGGTAGGGTTTTTGATAATAGCAGATAGCATTATGAGCAAGGATAGGGTTACGTTGGGCGGCAAACTGAGTGCCGTGCTTGTTGCGGCAGGCAGTGCCGTAGGGTTGGGAAACATATGGAGGTTCCCCTATATTGCCGGAGAGAACGGCGGAGGGGCTTTCCTTATAATATATGTCGGTTGCATACTGGTTCTCGGTTTGCCGATACTGCTGGCCGAGTTCGCCGTAGGACGCCATACGCACCGCAATTCGGTCGGGGCGTTCAAGTCGCTGTCGAAAGGGTGGTCGTTCATCGGTTACAACAGCGCTCTGGCGGCTTTCCTGATACTGGGCTTCTATTTCGTGGTTTCGGGCTGGACGCTCGAGTATTTCATCAAGTCGCTCTCGGGCGATATTGCGCAATACACCTCTTCGGCGGTCAATACGGCACTGTTCGAATCCTTCACGCTCAGTCCGTGGCGCCCGGTCGTATATACGGCCGTGTTCGTGCTTCTCACGCATGTGGTCATTGCCCTCGGCGTGCAGAAGGGTATCGAGCGGTCGTCGAAGCTGATGATGCCCGTGCTGTTCATCGTGCTGATAGTGCTGGCCGTGCGGGCCATTACCATGCCCGGAGGCGTTGAGGGCCTGCGGTTCCTCTTTACGCCCGACTTCTCGAAGGTGTCGGCCAAAACATTCCTCGACGCCATGGGACAGGCCTTCTTCTCGCTCTCGATAAGCCTCGGCTGCATGGTTACATACGCTTCATATTTCACCCGCAAGACCAACCTGCAGGCTACGGCCCTCAATGTCGTTGGGCTCGATACGCTGGTGGCCGTACTTGCGGCCATGGTGATATTTCCGGCGGTCTTCAGCGTGGGTATCGAACCTACGTCGGGCCCGTCGCTCGTCTTCATCACGCTGCCGAGCATCTTCAGCACCATGCCTTTCGGCGCAGTGTGGTCGGCGGTGTTTTTCCTGCTGCTGGTGCTTGCGGCCCTGACCTCGACCATATCGCTGCACGAGGTGCTGACGGCCTATCTGCATGAGGAGTGGCACATGTCGCGCCGTGCGTCGGCATGGTGTGTTACTGCGGCAACGATGCTGCTGGCCGTGGCGGCGTCGCTCTCGCTGGGAGTATGGCGCGGATTTACGATATTCGGGCTTAATATCTTCGACTCGCTCGATTTCATTACGGCCAATGTCATGCTGCCGCTCGGCGGCCTCTGCACGTCGCTGTTCGTGGGCTGGAGGCTCAAGCGCGGCCTGCT
>DXGW01000061.1 GCA_019113665.1 Candidatus Alistipes excrementipullorum | reverse complement strand
CAGGTCGCGTTCCGTGTCGCCGGTACCGAAATCGAAGTCTGTGCCGAATACCGCGCGGTGCCCGCTCTTTTCGAATCCGAAACGGGCGTACAGCCGTTCGGCTGCCTCGTCGCCCGGAATCAGTATGGCCGCATCGCTCGTGTGCCTTGCCTTTTCGAGAGCCTCCTCCAGCAGTTTCGAAGCATATCCGCGGTGCCGGTATTCGGCTGCCGTGGCCACGGCATAGATGTAGGCTATGCGCAGCCCTGTCTCGCTGCGGAAATGTACGACATGGAGCATCGATACGGTGCGCTCCCCGTCTTTTATGGTGAAGGTGTTGGCGTGCGTATGGTAGTTTATCAGGAACTTGTCGATGAATGCCTCGTCATCGCCGAATACCTCCTGCCACAACCGTTTGATGCTGCGTTTGTCCCCGTCGAGGACAACGGCCGTGGTCTTGTTTTCGAGCATCGCGGGGTGGTACGACAGTTTCGACTGGCGCAGACCCTCGATGCCCATGTCCTCTTCGCGGTTGATGTACCGGTAACGTTCGGGAATATGCCGTGCGAAGAGCATGTTGATTGCGGCGAAGATCCCGTCGAACGACGTGTCGGCCTTTTCGATATGTATGTCGAACGTCTCGCCGTTGATCGGTGAACCATATGTGAACGCTGCAAGGCGGTCGCCTACGTATATTGCACCTCCGGTCAGCCCCAGCGCATCGAAGTGGTCGAACCCGCGCAGCATGGCATGACGTTCGGCCGTGATCGACCTGCGGTTGTCGGTATGCGACTTGCTCCACTCGGCTTCGAGTGTCATGCACTCCTCCTTGTGCTGTGCCGTGAGGGGCTCGTAGCGGTATTCGTATTCGCCCGTGAACCTGTTGATGTGGTTGCGTTTGGGCTGATATTTGCGTCCCTGCAGGTTGCGCAGCGAGTCGGCGTCGTAAATGTAGTCGGCGAAGTTGCGGTTGTCAGCGTATGCGAACTTGCCGGGGAATGTCCGGCGCAGCAGGTCGGCTGCACGGTCTGTCAGCCCTGCTATGCGCAACGGTTGTCCGGCTGCAGCGGCATCTTCCTCGAGCAGGGGCACTATGCGCGTAAAGTCGTCATCGCCATCTGCCCCTACCGGTTGCATGTATGCGACCTTCGTCCCGCCGTCTATGTGGAAACGTACCACCAGAAAGCCCTCGACCTCGGCCCAGGCACTGCGGTAAACCTCCTGCCAGCAGAAGATATTGGTGAATGCCATGTCGCAGTTGCGTATGTCGCTCGCCTGCATGTAGCGGTCGAATACCTCCTTGCTTGCAACTGTTACGTGGTTGAACTTTATCATCTGGAACCTGATTTCGGAACATGAAGCGCCGCGGACATTACTGCCGCCGTGATGTTCCCGTTGTGAATTCTATTGCACGACACGACGGCGATACCCTCGGGCGTCGCCGTCGCAACGTAGCTTTTGTATATCTACTCGCATGCCTTCAGCGACATGTCGAGCGATTTTATGTGGTGTGTAAGTGCCCCGACGGAGATGAAGTCGACACCCGTCTCGGCATATTCGCGCAGAGTGTCGAGCGTTATGCCTCCGCTCGATTCGGTCTCGCACCTTCCGGCCACCTTCTCGACGGCCTTGCGTGTGGCTTCGGGCGTGAAGTTGTCGAACATGATGCGGTCGGCACCGCCTGCGGCGAATACCTCGTCTATATCCTCCAGCGAACGGACCTCGCATTCGATGGGCAGGTTGCGTCCCGTTGCCGCAAGGTACTCGCGGGCTTTGGTCAGGGCGTTGCGTATCCCACCGGCGAAGTCGATGTGGTTGTCCTTGAGCAGTATCATGTCGAACAGGCCGATGCGGTGGTTTTCGCCGCCGCCGATCTTGACGGCCATCTTTTCGAGCACCCGCATGCCCGGAGTGGTCTTGCGCGTGTCGAGAACCCTGGTGTGAAGTCCGTCGAGACGCCCGACATAGACTGCCGTCTGGGTTGCGACACCGCTCATGCGCTGCATGATGTTGAGCACGACGCGTTCGGCCTGCAACAGCGAACGCTCGCTGCCGGAGACGTAGAAGGCCACGTCGCCGACCTTGACATGCGTGCCGTCCTCGAGCACCTGCTCGAACTTCATGGTCGGGTCGAGGCGCTCGAATACGAGCCGGGCTATCTCGATTCCGGCGATTATTCCCTCCTCCTTGCAGAGCAGGCGCATGCGGCCCTTCTTTTCGGCCGGTATGCAGCACAGCGACGTATGGTCGCCGTCGCCGATGTCCTCCTTGATTGCAAGCTCTATGAGCTCGTCAACGAAAGGTTTGTATTCGGGTTTCATGGTCGTGTCGGTTTAGAGGCTTCCGCGGTATCTTACATCGTAACCCATGCACTTGAAGCGCACATTGAGGGCCTGCTCGTCGGTGTCGCAGTGAAAATCCGTGAGCGCATACTGCGTCATGTTCTGGCCGTTGAATACGGGAACCATCTCGTCGGCGTCGAACTTGAAGTACATGTCGGCAAACTCGGACGCATACTGGTTTTCGAGTCCATGCACCTCCATGTCGAGGTATGGCATCTCCTCCATGAACCGTGTCTGGTCCATGTACAGCGTGTACGAGTCGTCGCTGTTCTTTACCAGGCGCCACTTGACGTTGTCCTGCTCGTAGACCAGGCTGCCGCCGTCATAGACGATCAGCACGTCGATCGTGGAGATGAGATTCGGTTCCTTGTCGCTGCACGAAGCCATTGTGAGTGCAGCCATGCAGATTAACAGTAATTTTTTCATATCAAAAAGTCAAACCTTGTTTCGTTTTACAAGTTAACGCTCAATGTCACGCCGATAGTACGTGGCCGCCCGCGTTGTACGAACGGGTGGGAGATCGACTCGAAGTGGAAGACGTCGTACCGTGTTCCGGTGAGGTTGCGTCCCCAAAACTCGACCTTCCAGTGCCGCTGCACGAAGGCCACTGAACAATCCAGCAGCGAATAGTAGGGCTGCCACAACGAATTCTCCTCGTTCCAGTATATGCGGCCCAGTCCCTTGTATCCGACGCTGAACGTTATCCGTTCCAGCCACCTCGCCGGGATCTCCACTCCGTATGATGCGCGGGCCGATACCGTGTGCTGCGGCGCATACGGTACGATGCGTCCGGCGTAGTCGTTCCGCCCGCTCACGAACTCGCGGAAACGGGCGTTCGTGTAACCGTAGGACAAAAATAGTTCGAAATTTTCAAACGGTAAAATACGCGATGCTATTTCAGCCCCGAAGCTGCGTGAACGGCCTGCGTTGGTCATCATGCGGCCCGTGGTCTGCCCCTCGGGGAAGACTGTCAGCTGCTGGTCCCGGCAGTCGATGTAGAATATGGCGGCATCGGCGGCAAAACGGCCGTCGGAACTTGCCACGTGGGTTCCGGCCTCGAAATTCCAGCTGTGTTCGGGTTTGTATGCAACGACCTTGTCGATGTCGAAATCGCGGTTCCAGTATACGCCCATCTGTGCCATCAGCAGCGATTGCAGCACCTCGGAGAACATCTGCGTGTTGAAACCGCCGGCCTTGTAACCGCGTGATACAGAGATGTAAACCGATGTGCGGGCATTGGCCCGGAACGTGGCGGTGAATTTCGGCAGCACCTCGAAGAACGATTTGCGCAGCAGCCCGTCATGTTCGAACGGTTCGATGGCAGTTGTGCCGAACGTGCCGCTGGCATCGCTGTAACAGTCGTAATGGAGCCTGTCGTGTTCGAAATCGAAGCGTATGCCGGCCGTCAGTTCGAATTTGCCCAATGTGACGGTCGACTCGTGATATGCGGCCACGCCGAACGACGGCATTTTGAACCGCGAATCGAACAGCAGTTCGTCCGATGTGAATACCGGCTTGGGCATGCCGTCGGGAATGTTGCCGACGATGAGCCGCTCGATACCCGTCTGCTTGAACTCGACGGGTGCATGCATGTTGCCGTGCTTGTAGAAGGCGAAGAGCCCGGCCAGCCAGCGGTAGCGCCCCGTGCCGCGCGAACGGAACACAAGGTCCTCGGTTACGGAGTGCTCGCTCCGCTTCTGACGGAGCGTGAAGTATGACAACGGCGTGAAATCCTGGTCGAGGAGCATGTCGTCGTCGAGATACTGGTAGCTTGTTATGCTTGCTACGGTGAAATGTTCGGCGTCGTGCCGTACGGTCAGCCCGTCGCTGAAGGTCGTACGGCTGTAGCCGCAAGGGTCGTTGTATCGTATTTCGCCGTTGGCTATGACGGTCTGGCCCTCCTCGACGATATCCTCGCCGGCATAGGCATAGGGATAGCCTCCCTGCCGCGTTATGGAGAAGGCGAACGTGTTGTCGATGCGTGTGCCGCGGGTGTTGTACCACTGCAGCTTGAACCGCCCGCCGCCCATGCGCTCCCAGTCGCATGCGGAGTTGTCGTAGAGGTTGCGGTAGAACCCGTCGGATTGCGAGTAGAAGGCCGAGACGCTCGTGCCGAAACGTTCGAACGGCCTGTTGTAGACCGATATGCGTGCCTTGACAGTGTTGCCTGACCCGTACTCCGCACCGATGCGTATGCCTTCGTACGTGAATGGCGAGAGTGTGTAGACATTCACTACGCCGCCCATCGTATTGCGGCCGTAGAGCGTCGACTGAGGCCCGCGCAGTATCTCGATGCGCTCGATGTCGGCCAGTTCCAGGTCGTAGGCCTCCTTGTTCATGACAGGGACGTTGTCGATGTTCATGCCGATGACCGGCTGGTCGATGCGGGCCCCGAGGCCGCGCACATAGACCGACGAGGTCATGCGTGAACCGTAGTCGGGTATGTAGAAGTTGGGTGCAACGAGCGAAGCGTCCTTCAGCGCCGAAATGCCGTTGCGCTCGATGTCGGCGGCCGAGAGCAGCGTGGCCGTTACGGGAGCGTTGCGGCTGATGTTTCCCTGCTTTATGGCCGTGACATTGACATTGTCGACCATTATCACCGTGTCGATGCCGCTCTTCAACTCTTCGGCACACAGGTGCAGCGGTGCCAGCAACAATATTATGGCGAGTGCTTTCTTCATTATTCCACGGTGCAAAGTAATGCCTTTTGCCGCAGACGTGCAACCCTCATTTATGAGGATTGTGGCCGGTATGGGAGGTGTGGTCACCGCGCGCGGCGGTCAGATCTCGTCGATGTCGACATGGCCGTGCGTGACGGCATATATCGTAAGTCCCGACACCGACCTGATGCCGAGCTTTTCGATCAGGTTGCGGCGGTGCGATATGACGGTGGTGAGGCCAATGTTGAGGCTGTCGGCGATCTCCTTGTTGAGACGGCCCTTGACTATCAGCTTGAGGACCTCGATTTCGCGGGCCGAGAGCACGGGCTCCGTTACGTGCGGGAGTGCGGACTCGTTGCAGGCTCCGTGGTAGCCGCCGTTGTGTGCAGTGTGGTGAAGCCTGAGTATCGACTTTACGAGCTCCTCTTCGCTGCAGTTGATGTTTAGGTACGATACCCCGGCCGTTGGTTGCGGCACGGCGCCCGATTCCGTCAGGACGATCGTGCGGTGGCGTCTGCCGAGGAAGAAGCGGCTGTGTTCGATGAATGTCTGCGACGAGACGAAGTAGTGGAAAAATGTGTCGCCTTCGGCCTCCAGCTCCCCGACAGCGGTGAATGTCCGTACCTCGGCCATCGGAATGATGCGTTCGAGGATCGACTTGAGTCCGATGTTCATCAGCGCGTTGCGCGTTATGACGGCTATCTGCGGGCGGTGTTCCATCGTCTCATTCGTGGTGGTATGGGTCGTTGTTGAGTATGGCGAAGGCCCTGTAGAGTTGCTCGGTGAATATGGCCCTGACGATCTGGTGCGAGAAGGTCATGCGCGAGAGCGACAGTTTGGCGTTGGCACGGGCGTACACATCGTCCGAGAAGCCGTACGGGCCGCCGATGACTGTCACCAGACGTCGTATGCCGCTGTTCATGCGCTTCTGTATCCATTCGGCGAACTCGAGCGAACGCATCTCGCTGCCGTGCTCGTCGAGCAGAACGACATAATCGCCTTCGGAGATCTGGCGCAGGATAGCCTCGCCCTCAAGTGTGCATTGCTGCCGGGTCGTGAGCTTGCGGGTGTTGCGTACGTCGGGCAGCGTGGTGATCGAGAACTTGCAGTAGAAATTTATACGGCGGGCGTACATGGCCACCAGTGAAGCCACCTCTTCCATGTCGGTCTTGCCGACGGCTATCAGCTCGATGTTCATCGTGTACGCGGCGTTTGGCTGTTACATGTCCGAGTTCCACTCCCCGAACGAATTCTCATAGATCACGGGACGGCGTTCCTCAAGCGACTTGAGGTGTTCGTAGGCCTTGTACATGTTGTATCCGTTGCCCGATTCGCCGCCGAGCATGAAGCCGATGACGCACGGGTGGTTGTTCACGCGGAAATACATGGCGTCGATACGGCCGATGTATTCGTCGAGAAGCGCCGGGTCGTTCGACGGGGTGCCGCCTACGGAGCGGTCGCCGGCATTGTGCGGGGCGTTGATGTTGGCGCGGTCGATCACATAGATGCCTGCGCGGTCGCACTCGTCGTAGAACCATTCGGGCTGCGGGAAGTCGGGTATGAGCGTATTCACGCCCTGCTTCTTCATCGCGGCGATCTCGCGGGCCGTAGTCGTGCGGTCGGCGGCGGCATTGTAGCGCTGGCGGACGATGTCGATCGGTTTACCGAAGCGCACGATGCGGCCGTTCTCGAGTTCGCTCACGCCGAACCCTGCCTTGAACGGTATGTATTCGTATATCATGCCGTTGCGCTTGACATATAGCATTACGGGGTAGAGCGGGGCTTCGCCGCGGTTGCCTCCCCATTTGTGCGTGTAGGCGCCGTAGATGTCGGCCTTGACGTGCAGCGTGTCGCGCGAGCGGCCTGCAAGTGTCATTTCACGCACGCCGTAGTCTATGAGTTTGCCCTCGGGCGAGTAGATGTCGTAACCTATGGCGATAGTTTCGTCGTAGTTGAAATCGTTGGCCGCGATGACGTCCATGCGGAATATGCCGTACTTTTCGGTCGAGTCGGGAACTATCGCTGCCTTGAAGTCGTAGACGTGTAGCTTGCGCTGCGCGAATACGTAGCTGCCGTCGAAACGCGGGCGCTGCGGCATGGGTATGCCCTCCTGCAGTTCGGGGTGGCGGCTCGGGCGGAGTATCACCGACAGCGTGTTGCTGCCCTGCTGAAGCCACGGCGAGATCAGGAAGTCGGCCGGCGTACGGTCGTCCTCGACTTCGGCAACGGTCCGCCCGTTGATTGCGAGCGTATAGGCCGATCCGACATTCTCAAGGTGGAGATACGTGTTGTAGTCGTTCCATGAGGCGGGAATGTCGAAACTCTGGGCGTAGAGTTCTCCGGCCTCGACCGAGCCTTCGGAGGCCGGTTCCACGGCGAAGTAGCGTTGGGTCTTCGACCGGTCGCCGGCGAGGGCGTCGCGCCGCGTGTCGAACGTCACGAACTCCGAGCGCCGCATCTGCGGCGTCTGTGCTGTCGACGCTGACCACGCCGAGCAGAGTGCCAGAATGAGTATTGCGTATCTTTTCATTGCCTGTTGCGTGAAATGCCCGCGATTTTCGCGGGCCGGTGCAGGGCAAAGGTACTTTTTTTTTGTCAAATCACAAATAAATCCTACCTTTGTAAGTTGCAATTTCAAACTGAATGATGAAAAGCATGAGAATAGCTGAATTACTCCGCACGCCGGGCGACGGCCGTGATGTTGTCGTCAAGGGTTGGGTACGCACCAAACGCGGTAACAAGAACGTTGCATTCATAGCCATGAACGACGGTTCGTGTGTCTCGAACATACAGATAGTGGTAGATCTGGCATCTTTTGACGAGTCGCTGCTCAAGCAGATAACCACGGGTGCATGCATTCGCGTGGACGGCCGCCTGGTCGAGTCCCTCGGTTCGGGTCAGGGCGTCGAGGTGCAGGCTTCGAAGATCGAAATATACGGTACGGCCGACCCCGAGACCTATCCGCTGCAGAAGAAGGGCCACTCGCTCGAATTCCTGCGCGACATAGCATACCTGCGTCCCCGCACCAATACTTTCGGAGCGATACTCCGCATTCGCCATGCCATGGCATACGCCATTCACAAATACTTCAACGACCGCGGATTCTATTATCTGCATACTCCGCTCATCACGGGGTCCGATGCGGAGGGTGCCGGCGCCATGTTCCAGGTTACCACGCTCGATCTCGAGAACCTGCCGCGTACCGAAGAGGGCAAGGTAGACTATACGCAGGACTTTTTCGGCAAGGAGTGCAACCTGACGGTATCGGGCCAGCTCGAAGGCGAGTTGGGAGCGCTGTCGATAGGGCAGATCTATACGTTCGGCCCGACGTTCCGCGCCGAGAACTCCAATACGCCGCGACATCTGGCCGAGTTCTGGATGATCGAGCCCGAGATGGCATTCTACGAGTTGGAAGACAACATGAACCTGGCCGAGGATTTCCTCAAATACCTTGTCCGCTATGCTCTTGAGAATTGCAAGGAGGATCTCGAGTTCATGAACAAGATGTGGGACAACGAGCTTATCGACCGCCTGAAGTTCGTCGTTGAGAACGACTTCTGCCGTGTCGACTATACCGAGGCCATCGGGATACTGAAGGCTTCGGGCCGCAAGTTCGAGTTCCCGTGCGACTGGGGTTGCGACCTGCAGAGCGAACACGAGCGCTATCTTGTCGAGGAGCACTTCAAGCGTCCCGTCATACTGATCAACTATCCGAAGGAGATCAAGGCTTTCTACATGAAGCAGAACGATGACGGCAAGACGGTACGCGCAATGGACGTGCTTTTCCCGAAAATAGGCGAAATTATAGGCGGTTCGGAGCGTGAGGCCGATTATGGCAAGCTTTCTGCAAGAGTCAAGGAATTGGGAATAAACATCAACGATATATGGTGGTACCTCGATACCCGCCGCTGGGGATCGGCTCCCCACTCCGGATTCGGACTGGGATTCGAGCGCCTGCTGCTGTTCGTTACGGGTATGACCAACATACGCGATGTGATACCGTTCCCGCGTACTCCCAAGAACGCCGAGTTCTGACCCGCGCGGCCCGCTTCTGCAAGCGGCCGTCGGGGCCCTGCCCGCAGCAGGTGCCCCGTGTCGATAGATGAGAAATCTGCACAAGCAGTATGTATTCAGCGCGGCCGTACCATGTGCGGTTCGGGTGCGCCATGATTGCAAAACATTATGCCCATAAGTCAGAAACAGCAATTATCGCTTCAGCAGAAGCTCTCTCCGCAGCAGATCCAGATGATCAAGCTTCTCGAGCTGCCGACGGTCCAACTCGAACAGCGCATAAAGCAGGAGATCGAGGACAATATCGTCCTTGAAGAGGAGGAACACCGCGAGGACGAGGAGCAGCCGCAGCAGATATCGGTAGACGAGTATCTGCGCGAGGACGACACCCCGAGCTACAAGAGCCACATAAACAACTATTCGAAGGACGACAAGCAGCGTACGGTCTATATATCGGGCGGGCGATCGCTTCAGGAGTTCCTTATCGAGCAGTTGGGGTATCGCAACCTGTCTGACCGTGAGATGAAGCTGGCGTCGTACATCGTCGGCAGTATTGACGATGACGGCTACCTGCGGCGCGATTTGTCGTCGATATGCGACGACATCGCCTTCTCGCTGGGTATTGAGTGCGACCAGAGCGAGCTCGAACGGCTGCTGGACGTGATACACGAACTCGAACCCGCCGGGGTCGGCGCGCGCAATCTGCGCGAGTGTCTGTTGCTGCAGATGGACCAGCTGCCGATGAATACGCGTTCGAGGCGCCTTGCGCGAAAGATAGTGACCCTCTATTTCGACGAGTTCGTCAAGAAACATTACGAGAAACTCATGGCACGGCTGCAGGTTAGCGAGGAGGATTTCCGCGAAGCCATAGAGGAGATCAGGCACCTGTCGCCCAAGCCGGGAAACCTCTATTCGGAGGGAGGTACCGACACCACGCCGTATGTCATACCCGATTTCATTCTCGACTACCACGACGGCAAGTTCGATTTGAGCCTCAATTCGTACAACGTGCCCGAAGTCAGGATCAACCGCCGCTACATGGACATGATACGCGACATGGTCAAGGCCGACGGCTCGGTCAAGGCCGAGGACCGCGAGGCCGTGCAGTTCGTCAAGAGCAAGATCGACTCGGCCAAATGGTTCATTTCGGCCATCAAGCAGCGCCACGATACGCTGATGCGTACCATGCGTGAGATACTGGACTACCAGCGCGAGTACTTCAAGGACGGTGACAAGAGCAAATTGCGACCGATGATCCTCAAGGACATCGCCGACCGTACGGGCCTCGACGTATCGACCATATCGCGTGTTGTGAACAGCAAGTATGTGCAGACGTCGTTCGGCATCATACTTCTCAAGTCGCTCTTTTCGGAGGCGATGCAGACCGACAGCGGCGAGGAGGTGTCGAGCTATGAGATCAAGAATATTCTCCAGCAGTGTATCGACAACGAGGACAAGCGTCACCCGATGACCGACGAGACGCTGATGGACATACTCAACTCGAAGGGATACCGCATAGCCCGGCGTACCGTGGCCAAATACCGTGAAATGCTGAACATACCGGTGGCACGCCTGCGCAAGCAGATATGATGACCGACGTGCACGACAAAATGCGGCAACTTTCCCAGAAAGTTGCCGCATTGCATTTTGAGACAGCTGAATTACATGGGCCGGCTGATGTCGGCCGTCAGTGCCCCGACGAATGCGATAAGGTCCGACGGAGCTATCTTTATCTGCAGCCCGCGCACCCCTGCGCTTATGTATATGTGCGGGTGCTCTGCGGCCGTTATGTGCAGATAGGTCGGAAACGGCTTCTTCATGCCTATGGGCGAGCAGCCTCCGCGAATGTAGCCGGTGACGCCCAGCAGCTCCTTCATCGGTATCAGGTCGCATTTCTTGTTGCCCGATACCTTTGCCGCCGCCTTCAGGTCTACTTCATGGTCGCCGGGAACGACGCACACGAAATAACCCGAACGGTCTCCCTTGAGCACGAGTGTCTTGAACACGCAGGCGATATCCTCGCCCAACTGTGCGGCGACGTGCGTCGCCGCCAGGTCGTTTTCGTCGACCTGGTAGGGTATCAGTTCGTATGCGATCTTCGCACGGTCGAGCAGGCGCGCGGCATTGGTCTTCTCTATCTTCTTCGACATGGTCATCTATCGTGAAAAAGAGAGGCGGTAAAGTTACGCCTCTCGCGTTTTCCCATATATCGGGACCGTTATACGCAGCCTTGTGCGAGCATGGCATTGGCGACCTTCATGAAACCGCCGATGTTGGCTCCCTTGACGTAGTTGACGTATCCGTCCTCTTCGGTTCCGTACTTCACGCAAACCTCGTGAATGTTCTTCATTATCGAGTGCAGCTTCTCATCGACCTCTTCGCGGGTCCACTGCAGACGCCACGAGTTCTGGGTCATTTCGAGACCCGACGTTGCCACGCCGCCGGCATTCGAAGCCTTGCCGGGAGAGTAGAGCAGCTTGTGGCTCTGGAATACGGCTATGGCCTCGGGTGTCGAGGGCATGTTGGCACCTTCGGCAACGCACTTGCAGCCGTTGGCCACGAGCATCCTGGCCTCTTCGCCGTTCAGCTCGTTCTGTGTTGCGCACGGCATGGCGATGTCGCACTTTACGCCCCACGGACGCTCGCCGGGGAAATATTGAGCCGACGGATAGCGCTCGGCGTACTCCTTGATGCGGCCGCGGAAGACGTTCTTGAGCGTCATCACATATTCGAGTTTCTTGGCGTCGATGCCTTCGGGGTCGTAGATGTAGCCCGACGAGTCGGACATCGTTACGACTTTTGCACCCAGTTGTGTGGCTTTCTGTGCTGCGTACTGCGCCACGTTGCCCGAGCCGGAGATGGCTACGGTCTTGCCTTCGAAGCTCTCGCCGCGTGTGGCGAGCATCTCCTGCGCGAAGTAGCATACGCCGTAACCCGTAGCTTCCGGGCGCAGCGGGCTGCCGCCCCAGTCGAGGCCCTTGCCCGTGAAGGTGCCCGTGAACTCGTCGCGCAGGCGCTTGTACTGTCCGAACATGAAGCCGATCTCGCGTCCGCCTACGCCGATGTCGCCTGCGGGTACATCGGTGTCCTGGCCGATGTGCCGGTAGAGTTCCGTGATGAAGGACTGGCAGAACTTCATCACTTCATTGTCCGACTTTCCCTTGGGGTTGAAATCCGATCCGCCCTTGCCGCCGCCCATGGGCAGGGTCGTAAGGCTGTTCTTGAAGGTCTGCTCGAAGGCGAGGAACTTCAGTATGCTCAAGTTTACCGAGGGGTGGAAACGTATTCCTCCCTTGTATGGGCCGATAGCGCTGTTCATCTGGACGCGGTATCCGCGGTTGATCTCGATCTCACCCTTGTCGTTGAGCCATGGAACGCGGAAGATAACTACTCTTTCGGGTTCGGCTATACGCTCCAGGATCTTCATCTTCTGAAGGACCGGATCGGAAACGATGTAGGGAGCCAATGATTCGGCAACTTCTCTCACGGCCTGATGGAATTCGGGTTCGTTCGGATTCCGCGCGATGAGTTGTGTCATGAAGTTGTCGACGTACTGTTGTGCCAATTTCTCCATAGCGGTAACTCTTTTAAGGTTGTTAATCGGATTGATACATCACAAAAATAGGGCTTGGACGTTGTAAAAGCAAGCGATATTTTAAGGATTTTTAATTTTTTTATCAACAATTTGTCTAATTCTCGCCTTTGCAAGCCTGATGCAATATGCGCGCCGTTATGGTTGTCTGTTGATTTTCAAAATAGGACGACGGCGGAAGATAAAAAATCCCCGCATGGCAAAATGCATGCGGGGTGTTGCCGGAAATAGTGATTCGCTATCCAAGCGGGTCGATCCATTCGTCCGCGGCTGCGTCCGACGGCATGCGCCAGTCGCCGCGGGGCGACAGTGCGACTGTGCCGACCTTTGGCCCGTCGGGTACGGCCGAACGTTTGTACTGCTGCGAGAAGAAGCGGCGAATGAATACCTTGAGCCACTTGTCGATGGCCTCTTCGTCGTATTTGCCGTTGAAGGCCTTGCCGGCGAGGAACCTTATCTTTGCCGGCGTGAACCCGTAGCGCAGCATGTTGAAGAGGAAAAAGTCGTGGAGCTCATACGGCCCGACCAGGTCTTCGGTCTTCTGTGCTATTTCGCCGTTCTCGTCCGCGGGCAGCAGTTCGGGGCTTACGGGCGTGGCGGCAACGTCACGCAGTGCGGCTGCCTCGCGTTCGCCGGCGCCGTTGTCGGCGGCCCAGATTACGAGTTCGCGTACGAGGGTCTTTGGTACCGAGCAGTTGACGTTGTACATCGACATGTGGTCGCCGTTGTACGTGGCCCAGCCGAGTGCGGCCTCGCTCATGTCTCCCGTGCCGATAACCATGCCTCCCTCCATGTTGGCGATGTCCATCAATATCTGCGTGCGCTCGCGCGCCTGTGAATTTTCATATGCCACGTTGCGCTGCGACGGGTCGAGACCTATGTCGGCGAAGTGCTGGCGGCAGGCTGCGGCTATCGGTATTTCGCGCATGCTGACACCGAGTTCGCGCATCAGGGTCACGGCGTTGTCATGCGTGCGGCCCGTGGTTCCGAAACCGGGCATCGTAACACCTATTATGCCTTTGCGGTCGAGCCCGAGCCGGTCGAATGTCCGTACCGTTACCAGCAGTGCCAGTGTCGAGTCGAGACCGCCCGATATGCCGATGACCGCACACCGGCAGCCCGTGTGCGCAATGCGCTGTGCCAGTCCGTGCGACTGTATGGCGAATATTTCGCGGCAGTTGCTGTCGCGCCTGTCGGCCGACGAGGGTACGAACGGCAGCGGGTCGATCGTGCGGTCGAATGTTGCCGGCATGTCGTTCTCGTTCGTGATGGCCTTTATGGTGTACTCCTTTTCATAGCCTTCGGCGCGGAACGTGTTGCGGCGCCGGCGTTCGTTGCCTATGAGTTCGATGTCCACATCGGCAACAACGAGCTGTTCGTCATACGAAAAGCGCTCGCCCGATGCCACGATATGGCCGCATTCGGCTATGATGCCGTTGCCCGCGAAGACAAGGTCGGTCGAAGACTCGCCGAATCCCGACGATGCATAGACATAGGCCGAATGGGTGCGGGCCGACTGCTGTGCGACGAGCTGTCGCAGATAGTCGTGCTTCCCGATGACTTCGGGCGTTGCCGAGAGGTTGAATATCACCTTGGCTCCGTTCAGCGCCATCTGCGATGACGGAGGTATCGGCACCCAGAGATCCTCGCATATCTCGATGCCGCAGGGTACGCCGTTGATCTCGAAGAGCAGGTCACAGCCGAAGTCGGCCTGTTGGCCGGCGAAGATTATGGAGCTGCCCCCGATCCCGGACCCCGAAGCGAACCAGCGGGCCTCGTAGAACTCGGAATAGTTCGGGATATGGGACTTGGGGACGATGCCTTCGATTTTTCCGCCGCTGATGACCACCGCGCAGTTGTAGAGTTTGTCGTTCACCTCTACGGGAGTGCCGATGATGCCCGTGACCGACAGCCCGGCGGTCTGTTCGGCGATAACCCCGACGGCGCTCTCGGCCGCCGCAAGCAGCGCCGACTGTCCGAAGAGGTCGCCGCAGGTGTAACCCGTTACCGACAGTTCGGGGAAGACGACAACCTCGATGCCGCGGTCGGACGCCTTCTCCATCATCGTGACGATGCGTTCGGCGTTGAACCGGCAGTCTGCGATGCGCACCTCCGGAACGGCCGCCGCGACCTTCATGTATCCGTATTCGTTCATGGCAATGCTATTTTGCCCAGAGTTTCGCAATGTTTATTATGACGTTCACGGCCTTCTGCATCGAGTCAAGCGAACAGTATTCGAACTTCCCGTGGAAGTTCATGCCGCCGGCGAAGATATTCGGGCACGGCAGCCCCATGAACGACAGGCGGGCACCGTCCGTGCCGCCGCGTATCGGCCTTACGATCGGTTTGACGTCGGCCATGCGCATCGCCTCCAGAGCCTTGTCGATGACCTGCGGATGCGGCTCGACCATCTTGCGCATGTTGTAGTACTGGTCCTTGAGCGTGAGAGTCAGCACCTCCTTGCCGTACTTTTTCTGCAGCAGGTCGACGCAACTCCAGATGTAGACCTTCTTGGCCTCGAACTTGTCGGCGTCATGGTCGCGTATGATGTAGCTGACCTGAGCCTGCTCGACCGTGCCGTTGAACCCGACGCAGTGATAGAAACCTTCGTAGCCGTCGGTGAACTCGGGGCGCTCGTTGCAGGGGAGCATCGAGTTGAGCTCGCATGCCACCTCGATGGCGTTTATCATCTTGTTCTTGGCATATCCCGGGTGGACGTTGCGTCCCTGTACCGTAACCTTTGCCGATGCGGCGTTGAAGTTCTCATATTCGAGCTCACCCTCATAGCCGCCGTCCATCGTGTAGGCGAAGTCCGCACCGAAAGCCGCCACGTCGAAGTAGTCGACGCCTCGGCCCACCTCCTCATCGGGGGTGAAGCCTATGCGGATTTTGCCGTGCTTGATCTCGGGGTGGGCCAGCAGGTATTCTGCGGCGGTCATTATCTCGGCGACGCCGGCCTTGTCGTCGGCTCCCAGAAGGGTGGTGCCGTCGGTGTGTATGAGCGTGTGCCCGACGAACGAGCGCAGCTCGGGAAAATCGGCCACACGCATCGTGAGGGCGTTGTTCAGGACGATGTCGCTGCCGTCGTACTCCTCGATGATGCGCGGGTGCACCTCCTTGCCGCTCATATCGGGCGACGTGTCGACATGGGCGATGAAGCCGATAACGGGGGCGTTCTCACACCCCTCGCTTGCGGGGATCGTGCCCATTGTGTATCCGTATTTGTCGGTGGTGACGTCGGTGAGCCCGAGCGTGCGCATCTCGTCGGCGAGCATGTTGAGCAGGTCGAACTGTTTGGCCGTCGAGGGGAACGTCTCGCTCTCCTCCGAAGACTGGGTGTCCACGGCCACGTATTTCAGAAATCTCTCCTTGAGTTCCATGTGACTTGAATTTTTAGTCTATTCCTCTTTCTTCGCACGCAGCGTATGCCATGCGAAGTATGCGATCAGTATTATGTAAGCCGCAAGGCCGGTCCATTCGGCGGCGTTGCTGGCAGCCCACTCCTTCATGCGCCAGTCGCACTCGAAGTAGGCCAGTATTGCGCTTATTACACCCATCAGCGCACCTCCGGCGATGAATCCTGAGGCGATGAGCGTACCGCGGTCGAGACGGGCCTTGTTCAGGGCGGCGTCCTTCGAGCGGGTCGACACGAACCATGCCACCAGCCCGCCGACAACCAGCGGGGCGTTGAGTTCCATCGGAATGAACATTCCCAGCGCGAATGCGAGTGCCGGGACGCCTATTGCCGTCAGCACGAGAGCCAGGGCTGCGCCTGCGAAGTAGAGTATCCACGGTGTGGAGCCGCCCTCCATGAGCGGGCGAATGACGGCAGCCATGGCATTGGCCTGCGGTGCGACGAGGGCGTTCTCGCCGACGAAGCCGAATGTCTTGTTGAGTATTATCATCACGCCGGCGACGGTTGCGGCCGAGACGAGCGTGCCGAGGAACTTCCAAGCCTCCTGCTTGCGGGGCGTCGTGCCGAGCCAGTATCCGATCTTGAGGTCGGTGATGAAGCCTCCGGCCATCGAGAGCGCCGTGCAGACCACGCCGCCGATGATCATGGCGGCGGTCATTCCGCTCGTGCCGCTGAGGCCGATGCTTACGAGTACCAACGACGAGAGAATGAGTGTCATTAGCGTCATGCCCGATACGGGGTTGGTGCCGACGATGGCTATGGCGTTTGCCGCCACCGTGGTGAAGAGGAACGCTATGACGAAGACGATGAGCAGTGCCACTATGGTCTGAGCCCAGTTGTCGAGAACGCCGAACTGGAAGAAGAACACGACGGCAACGAGCGTGGCGATGAGTATCGAGAGAATGCTCTTCATGGGAATGTCGCGCTGTGTGCGCTCCTCGGCCTCGCCCTTCTTCTTGCTGCCAAGCTCCTTGAAGGCAAGGCCTACGGCCTGCTTGATGATGGACGACTGACGTACGATGCCGATGAGTCCGGCCATCGCAATGCCGCCGATGCCTATCGGGCGCCCGAAGTCCTGGAAGAGCTGCTCGGGGCTCATTGCCGCCATCTCGGGCGAGACGTAGCCTACGACAGGGACGATCAGAAACCACACGAGGCACGAGCCCGCGGCGATTATGGTTGCATATTTCAGTCCGACGATATATCCGAGACCGAGTACTGCGGCCGAGGTGTTGAGACCGAAAACGACCTTGAACTTGTCGGCACAGACGGCTCCCCACGTGCATATGCGGGTCGAGACAGTGTCGGTCCATGTGCCGAACGTCGCCACCACGAAGTCGTAGAGCCCTCCGATGGCGCCGGCTATGGCCAGCAGTTTGGCCTGGTTGCCGCCCTTTTCGCCCGAGACGAGCACTTCGGTCGTGGCCGTGGCCTCGGGGAAGGGGTATTTGCCGTGCATCTGCTTGACGAAGTATTTGCGGAAGGGTATGAGCAGTACGATTCCCAGGAGTCCGCCGAAGAGCGACGACAGGAATATCTGGTAGAAGTGGGCGTCGAGTCCCAGTATGTAGAGCGCCGGCAGCGTGAAGATGGCTCCGGCGACTATCACGCCCGAGCAGGCGCCTATCGACTGTATGATGACATTCTGTCCGAGCATGTTCTTCTTGCCCGTGAGGTTGCCTATGCCGACGGCGATGATTGCGATCGGTATGGCGGCCTCGAATACCTGGCCGACCTTCAGCCCGAGGAATGCGGCTGCGGCCGAGAAGACGATGGCCATGATTATGCCCATGGTTACCGAGTAGGGCGTGACTTCGGCCGGCGTGCTCGATGCGGGCATCATCGGCTTGTAGGTTTCGCCGTCACGCAGTTCGCGGTAAGCGTTTTCGGGCAGAGATGTAAGTTGTCTGTTTTCTTCCATAGTGTTCGGATTACATTGTTAATGGCTACAAATTTATCAAAAATTTCGAATAAAGAGCCGTCTTGCAGGGCATTTAGGCTTTGTGACAACAAAAAAACGCCGTCGCATTTGCGGCGGCGTGCGTTTGCTGCATATGGCCCGTTATCCGGCTAAAGGTATTCGAGAGTCTTCTCCAGAGCCATCGAGTGCGAGCCCTTGACCAGCACGGTGTAACCCTCGATAGGGTTGGCCTTGAGGTATTCGATCAGTTCGGCCGTCGTGGCGAAACATTTCACCATGCCGTTGCCTTCCGCTGCCTCGGCAAAGCGCGGCCCGACAAGCAGTATCCCGGCATCGGGTATATCCAGCGCCGATTGGAGTATGCGCCGGTGCTCGTCGCGGCTCCACTCGCCGAGTTCGAGCATGTCGCCAAGTATGAGCAGTTTGCGGGCGGCCGTCTCCTTGCGCATGTTGTCGATAGCCGCCGCCATGCTCGACGGATTGGCGTTGTAACAGTCTGCTATGACCGTATTTCGGCTGCTCTCGATGCGTTGCGAACGGTTGTTGTCGGGTATGTAGCTGCCGATTGCATGGGTAATGCGCTCGGGTGCTATGTCGAAGTATGTGCCGACCTCGACGGCGGCCGCTATGTTGGCGTGGTTGTATTCACCCTCCAGATGGCTCTCTATGCCGTCGGCAATTGCCCGTGTGTAGTACTCGACGGCCATGTCGCTGCGCTCGGAGGCCATCTCCACAAGCGTGGCGTCCTCCAGCGGGACGAAGGCCGTGCCTCCGTTGGCGTTGAGAAAGTCGAAGAGCTCGCCCTTGCCGCGGCGTATCCCCTCGGGGCCGCCGAAACCTTCGAGGTGCGACCGCCCGATATTGGTTATTATGCCGTAGTTGGGCTCGGCTATCGAGGCCAGCAGGGCTATCTCGCCGCAGGCGCTTGCCCCCATCTCGACGACCCCGAACTCGGTGTCGCGGGCCATGGCGAGCAACGTAAGCGGAACGCCTATGTGGTTGTTGAGATTGCCATGGGTGGCGTAGACTTCGAACTTCTCGGCCAGCACGCGGCTTACCAGCTCCTTGGTCGTGGTCTTGCCGTTGCTGCCGACTATGCCGATAACGGGTATGCCGAGTTCCCTGCGGTGGTGGCGAGCCAGTGCCTGCAGCGTTGCAAGCGTATCTTCGGTTCGTATCAGCCGGTCGGCGAGGTCGGGCCGTTGTGCGGCCGGGACGTCAGAGTCGACTACTGCATACGCCGCCCCCTTCTCGAGCGCGTCGCATGCGAAACGGTTACCGTCGAACGACGCACCGCGCAGTGCGAAAAAGAGTGAGCCGGCAGGTATGTTGCGCGAGTCGGTGGCAACTCCCGTGCATTCGGCGAAACAGTGGTCGTACAGTCTCTTTATATCCGTTTCAGATATCGTTATATCCATGTTTCAGCGTATGATTCTGATGTCGCAGGGACAGACGGCAGCTATTGGTGCTTGTCGCCCATGTGGAACTTCACCTCGTCTATGTATTTGCGTATGTTCTGCTCTTCGCTGCGCGGACAGATCATCAGTATGTCCTCGGTGTCGACGACGATGAACTCGCGCAGGCCGCTGATGACGGCGACCTTCTCCTTGGGCAGCGATATTATGCAGTTGCGCGTGTCGTAGGTGAAGCAGCGGTCGTCGGGCTTGGCGTTGGCGTATTTGTCCTTGTGGGCCAGCAGGTAGAGAGAACCCCATGTGCCCACGTCGCTCCAGCCGAAATCACCGCAGCGGACATAGACGTTGTCGGCCTTCTCCATGACGCCGTAGTCGATCGAAATGGCGCGGCATACGGAGAATACCTGCTCGATAGCCTCCTTTTCACGCATCGTTCCGTAGGCGTCGTCTATCGAACTGAAGAGGGCATGGTGTTCGGGCAGGTACTTCGCTACGGCCGATATTATGTCCTTGACCTTCCAGATGAATATGCCTGAGTTCCAGAAAAACTCGCCGCACTGTACGAACGTCTGCGCAAGTTCGAGGTTCGGTTTCTCGGTGAAGCACTTGACGCGGCTTATCTTGTTGTTGTCGGATTTCTGAATGTAGCCGTATCCGGTTTCGGGACGGCTCGGGGTAAGGCCTACCGTCATCAGCACATTGTGGCCGGTGATGAAGTCGAGCAGCTCGCTGATTATTTCGCGGAACTCCTCCTCCTGCATGATCATGTGGTCCGAAGGCGTTACGATCATCTTCGCTTCGGGGTTGCGCTTGCGGAGCGAGTATGCCGCATAGCAGATGCAGGGTGCCGTATTGCGTCCGACGGGTTCGCACAGCACCTGGCTCTCGTCGAGTTCGGGTATGTGCTCCAGAACCATATCCTTGTACTGGACGTTGGTCACCACCATGAAGTTCTCGGTCGGTACGAGCTTGGCGAAACGCTCGTACGTAAGCCGTATGAACGATTTGCCGGTGCCGAAAATGTCGAGGAACTGCTTGGGCTTCGACCACCTGCTCTTGGGCCACAGGCGTGCCCCTCCGCCGCCCGCCATGATTACGCAATATACGTTTTTATCCATACCGAATATATGTAGTTTAGATGCAATAGGGGTTACAATTATACAAAGATAAAAAATATTTTGTAACTTTGCGAAATTAAACGAGAATAATTTTTAAGGTCGGAGATGAAAATACGGCTTTTCACAATACCCAATCTGCTCACGTTAGGCAATCTGCTGTGCGGCTCGGCCGCCGCTGTGCTGACCCTCGTGCACGGCAATCTGACGGCTGCTTTCTGGTTGATCATCGTGGCGGTGATTTGCGACTTTCTCGACGGTTTCGCCGCACGCCTGCTCGGCCAGTCCTCGCCCATGGGCGTCGAACTCGACTCGCTGGCCGACATGGTGACTTCGGGATTCGCCCCCGCAGCCATAATGATGGTTATGTATGCAGATGCGGGACAGTGGTTCGACTGGAGCGCCACGGCCGTGAGCATAGGCTATTTCCTGCCGTTGTCCATAGCGGCATTCTCGGCCCTGCGCCTGGCCCGGTTCAACATAGACGATACGCAGCATACCGAATTCCGCGGTCTGCCGACACCGGCGAATGCACTGCTGTGCGCTTCGCTCGGCATGTTGTCGTCGGCGGGGCTGGTGGATATGCCGCGTGAGGCCATAGTTGTATTTTCGCTGGTGATGTCGTATCTGCTCGTATGCCCCGTGCGAATGTTCTCGCTCAAGTTCTCGGGCTTCGGCTGGAAAGGCAACGGGCTGCGCTACGTCTTCATCGTGTTGTCGTTGTGTATGATTATTGTCGATTACAAATACTCGATTGCGGCGATTATCGTTCTTTATATCGCGATTTCGATCGTGCGCTGGCTCGTTACACGCAATAAATCGGTCGATTGAGAGTTTTTGGAGAAGGTGCAGTCGATCGCCGTACCGCATTTTGTATGTCGAAAGGGTTGAAAAGAATATACAGTCTGTTGTTTTTGCTGGCAGTGCTGCCGGTGATCGCCCCGGGCGTGTCGTATGCCCAGGACGCGAGCGACATAATGCGAGCCCAGCGCAACGGAACCTTCAACCAGAACGGAGGGTACGGCTCCAACCCCTATGCCACCGACGAGGAGGGCGAAGGCGAAGGTACCGACCAGACGCAACAGCAGGATTCTACCGAACGCCGCATACGCAAGCCTCTCGAATCATACTATTTCAACGACTCGATACGCGCCTTGCCCAATTTCCAGTGGACCGTCAGCCGCGATTACAACAAGGTGAACATCGCTCCGATAGACACGCTGCTTGCGGACTGGCGCATCGACTACCCGTTCTATGTCAAGGGAGTCGGCGACATGACGGTCGGCAGCCTCGGCCAGGCATCGCAGCCGGTGAACTATTTCGACCGCCCGGAGGATTTCAATTTCACCTTCTCGCAACCTTATTATATTTACAATTATACGGCTGAAAACGTGCCGTTCTACAATGTCAAGCGTCCGTTCATGCTCATGTCCTACCGCGAGACACTGGGACAGAAGCGTTACCGTGAGGAGAATTTCGGCCTGACCCTCGCGCAGAACATCTCGCCGTCGACAGGCTTCAACGTCAACTACCTGGCGCGCGGTACCAAGGGCAAGTACATCTGGTCGCGTACCAAGAACCACAATACGTCGGTTGCCTTCTCGCATACCGGCAAACGCTATTCGGTGCACGCGGCCTACTTCAACAACCATATAGAACAGCAGGAGAACGGTGGCGTTGTGGGATTGTGGGCCATCACCGACACCACGTTCGAGATGCCTTCGGGCGTTCCGATGAAACTGGCGGACGCCGAACCGCAGAACATATACCGCAACAACGCGTTCTTCGTCAAACAGGCGATAGCCATACCTCTGCAGCGGGTGACCGAACGCGACTTTTCGCTGGCCGACCTTTCGACCGTCTATGTCGGCCATACCTTCGAATACAATTCGTGGAGCAAGACCTACACGGATAAGTATGCTACCTATACCGACGAGCACGGCAGCCGGGACGAGAACGGCAATTTTGTCCCGACCACCGGCGAGTATTACAAAAACTGGTATATCAATCCTCAGGAGTCGCGCGACTCGATTTACGAGCGCGTGATTACAAACCGCCTTTACGTCCAGGCGCAGCCGTGGGACCGCAACGGGGTTCTCGGCACGCTCGACGGGGGTATAGGCGTCGATTTCCATACCTATTCGCAGTTCGCCATGGACAACTACCTGTCGGGCGAGTACGAAAAGGTGAACAAGACAAGTTGGTTCGTATACGCCGCCATCGACGGCAAGGTCAAGAAGTATGTCGACTGGGGCGCAGATTTCAAATTGTATCCGTCGGGTTATCGCGGCGGCGACTTGTCGATAGGAGCGAATGTGGCGTTCAAGGCCTACATTCGCGGTCATGCTCTTGTTCTCTCGGGCCGTTTCCGTCAGGAGAGCCGTTCGCCGAGTTACTGGCAGGAGAACCTATTCTCGAACCACTACGTGTGGTCCAACTCATTCGACAAGGAGAATGAAACCCGTTTCGAGGTTGCATTCACCGTCCCCGATTACGGCATCGAACTGGGTGCCTGGCAAGGGGTGTTCGTGAACAGAATCTATTACAACGCCGAGAGTCTCGTGGCACAGAACAGCGGTAGTCTGAGCATCACGAGCCTCTATGCGCGCAAGGATTTCCGCATAGGCGGATTCAATCTCAATCACCGCGTACTGGTGCAGTTCAGCTCAGACCAGACCGTGGCCCCGGTGCCTCTGGTCACGGCCTACCTCTCGTATTTCTACGAATTCTGGGTCAAGCGCGACGTGCTTCGGCTCCAGGTGGGCCTCGACGGCCGCTACAACACGAGCTATTATGCACCCGGTTACAACCCGGCTTTGGCGACGTTCTACAACCAGCGCGAGGTCGAGGTGGGAAACTATCCCTACATAGATGCTTTTGTCACGGCGAAATGGAAACGAATGAGAATATTTTTGAAGTACCAGCATGTCAATTACGACCTCTTCGGCAACAACCAGTATTTCACGGTTGCCGGATACCCGTTGAACCCTGGTATGTTTAAGCTCGGCATTTCATGGGGATTCTACGATTGATCCCGCACGGTATGCCGAATGAATCTCAAACGATTTTCGTATGTTAAAGAAAACATTGTCGACATTATTGTCCGTTGTAGTCTCCCTTACCGCCCTTTCAACCGTACTGAGTGTGCCCGAATGCTCCTCGTTGTCGAACAGGAGTGTCGTGGCCGACAAGTGCACGATCCGCACCGGCGGCAACAAAACAATCTCGGATTATGACGACATAATGAAATCGGTGGGGCGGGAGTCCGGTATAGACTGGCGTCTGTTGAGTGCCATAGCCCATACCGAATCCCATTTCCGCGCCGATGCAGTGTCGTCGCGCGGGGCTGTCGGCCTCATGCAGATAATGCCAAGCATAGGTGAGCATTTCGGGCTGACGGCAGAAGAGCTGCAGGATCCGCATAACAACGTGCGTGTTGCGGCCATGCTGCTCGAGGAGATAGATTCGATGGTCCAGCTGCCTAACGCCATTTCGCGTGAAGACAGTCTGGGTATCGTCCTTGCCTGCTACAACGGCGGGCTCGGACATGTCAGCGACGCCCGCCGCCTGGCGCGTGCCCACGGTGAAGATATGAATTCGTGGGACGTGGTGTCGCGTTATCTTGCTCTCAAGGCCGATCCGGCTTACTATGAGCAGGACGTGGTGTCGTACGGTAAGTTCAGCGGCGGGAAACAGACAACCGCCTACGTGCGAACGGTCATGAAGCGTTACGAGAAGTATTGCCGTATGGCTGACGGCGATGCTGACGGCGACGAGGTGGCCTCACTGCGCTAATCTTCCGAAAGATTCCTTAAAACATTGCGTCTGAGCAGTTCGGAACCGCTGCGCATGAGCGGAGTACCGGCAAATCGGCGGGCGAACTCTTCTTCGCCCATGCCGAGCCACTGCTCGCATGTCATCGCCGTCGGGTCGAACTTCGGGTCGAACTCGGCGTTGCGGTGGTATGGCGTATTCCTGTTGTATGGACAGCAACTCTGGCATTCGTCGCAACCGAACACCCAACCCGCAAGCCCGGTGGAGGCCGGCACTGCGTTCTCGATCGTGGCGCATGATATGCACCGCGAGGCGTCGATGCAGCGGTCGGGCAAGATGGCCCCGTTGGGGCATGCGTCGACGCAGCGCCTGCATTCGCCGCAGTGCACTCCGGCGACTGGGGAGTCGTATGCGTCGGCATCATCGTCGATGACGATTTCGCCGAGGAGTACGAACGTGCCGTATTGCTGGGTGACCAGCAGCGACTGCCGCCCGATCCAGCCGAGACCGGCCTCGACGGCGAGCTGTTTTTCGAGCAGCGGGGCCGAGTCCGTAAAGACGCGGCCGCCGATCCCCGGAAACTCCTCCTGCAGAAGCGCGAACATGCGCTGCAACATCTTCTTCAGGCTCTTGTGATAGTCGCGGTTGCAGGCGTACGATGCTATTTTGGTGCGGAAACCTTCGGGATAACCGTCGCTGAAACGGTTCTTGTAGTTGACGGCGCAGACAATCACGCTGCGGGCGCCGTCGACAAGCCGCGAGGTGTCGAACCTCTTGTCGAGATTGTGCTGCAGGTAGTCCAGTCCGGCGGAGTGCCCTTCGTCGAGCCAGCGTCGGAAAAACGCTTCGTTTTCCGCAAGATGACGGCTGCGCGTTACGCCGCAAATGTCGAATCCGACTTCGGCCGCAATCCTTTTTATGACAATGCTCGATACCATGGCCACAATTTCAGTCAAAAGTAATAATTATTTGTGAAAAAGTGTTATCTTTGACACGATTTGCGGTTTGTACAAAACCAGTTTTTATGGAACATAACATAGGAAAAACCCTTTACGAAGTTTTTCATGAAAGCGTGAAAAAATACGCTGACCGCGTAGCTTTCACGATGTGGGAGGGCGATACGCTCACTTATGCCGAAGTAGGCAACAGGGTCGCCCGGCTTCAGGAAAAACTCCGTTCAGCCGGCCTCAATGCAGGCGACAAGGTGGCTTTGCTCAGCAGCAACATGCCCAACTGGGGCGTATGTTATTTCGCCGTGGTTACGGCCGGAATGGTGGTTGTTCCCATACTTCCGGATTTTACGGGTGACGAACTCGACATGATCATCGCCCACTCCGAGGCTAAGGCCCTTCTGGTATCCGACAAGCTTTTTACCAAATTATCGAAAAAGACTGTTGATTCGCTGAATATCGTTATACGCTCCAAGAACCTGGGCGTGATATCGCAGCGTGTCCATGCCGAAGGCAAATTCTCGGTGCCGACACCCGATGACCTGGCCGTAATAATCTATACGTCCGGAACGACCTCCAAGCCCAAGGGCGTGATGCTGTCGCATTACAACATCTGTTCGCAGCCGCCGATGTACTTCGACATATTCCCTATCGAAAAGGACGACGTATTTCTTTCGGTGCTGCCGCTGTCTCATACGTACGAGTGCTCGATCGGCCTGATATATCCCTTCTCGTTCGGCGCAAGAGTGACGTATCTCGACCGTCCGCCGACGGCGTCGGTTCTGCTGCCGGCCCTGCGCGACGTGCGTCCTACGGTGATGCTCATCGTGCCGCTCATAATCGAGAAGATATACCGCAGCCAGGTCAAGGCGAAGTTCGAGTCGAATGCCTTCTGGCGTGCCATATGCAAGGTGGGATTCATACGCCGCTACCTGCACCGTGTTGCCGGAAAGAAGCTCATGAAGGTCTTCGGACGCCGCCTGCGGTTCCTCGGAATCGGCGGTGCGAAGCTCGATTCTCAGACCGAGAAGTTCCTGCTCGAAGCAAAGGTGCCGTATGCAATCGGCTACGGATTGACCGAGACGGCCCCGTTGTTGGCCGGAGCTGCGCCTTCGCAGGTGAGGTTGGGATCGACGGGTCCTGCCTGCAAGGGAATCCAACTGCGGCTTGACGATGTCAACCCCGAGACGGGTCAGGGTGAGATTGTAGCATTGACACCGAGCGTCATGCGCGGCTACTACAAGAATCCCGAGGCTACGGCCGAGGCTTTCACGGCCGACGGCTGGTTCCGCACGGGCGACCTCGGCTGTTTCGACGAGGACGGATTCCTCTATATACGCGGCCGCCTCAAGAACATGATCGTAGGCCCCAGCGGTGAAAATATCTACCCGGAGGACATCGAGACGGTGCTCAATTCGCATGTCTACATCTCCGAGTCGGTTGTTACCCAGCAGCAGGGACAGCTCGTGGCTCTCGTGCATTTCGACACCGATGCCCTTGAGGCTCGGTATGAGGAGTGGCGTGAGAATCTCGGTGCCAAGCTCGACGAGTTCGAGCATTGGAAGGAGGGGCTGAAGAAGGAGATCATCGAATATGTCAATTCGAAGGTCAACAAGTTCTCGCATATCAGCGACGTGGTCGAGGAGAAGGAGGAGTTCGTCAAGACCCCGACGCACAAGATCAAGCGCTTCCTCTACAACAAGAAAGACGGCAATGCCGCAAAGGGTACTGCCGCATCGCCGGAGGAGAACGCAACGCACTCCGAAGAGAAGAAGGCATAACGCTTTCCCTGAATACAAATATAAAACGCCAGGTTTGTGCCTGGCGTTTTATATTGTCGTGTCGGCTCGGATTATTCCTTGCCTCCGAACTCCATCAGGTAGGCCTTGATGAACTCGTCGATGTCGCCGTCCATGACGGCTTCGACGTTAGATGTCTGGCAGCCCGTGCGGTGGTCCTTCACGCGTCGGTCGTCGAATACGTATGAACGTATCTGCGAACCCCATTCGATGCGTTTCTTGGTCGCCTCGAGCGCCTGTTGCGTAGCCATGCGCTTGTCCAGTTCGCGCTGGTAGAGTTTCGACTTGAGGATTCGCATGGCATTCTCGCGGTTCATCAGCTGCGAGCGCGTCTCCGTGTTCTCGATGAGGAACTCGACGGGTTCGCCCGTATCGGCGTCCTTGCCGTGATAGCGCAGGCGCACGCCTGTCTCGACCTTGTTGACGTTCTGGCCTCCGGCGCCGCTCGAACGGTAGGTGTCCCACTCGATGTCGGCGGGGTTGATGACTATGTCGATGCTGTCGTCCACGGCCGGCGATACGAATACCGATACGAACGTGGTCTGGCGCTTGTTGTTGGCGTTGAAGGGCGACAGACGCACCATGCGGTGTACGCCGTTTTCGCTCTTGAGGTATCCGTATGCATAGTCGCCTTCGAACTCGATGGTGCACGACTTTACGCCCACCTCGTCGCCGGCCTGATAGTCGAGGATCTTGACCTTGTAGCCGTGGGCCTCGCCCCAGCGTGTGTACATGCGCAGCAGCATCGATGCCCAGTCAAGGGCCTCGGTTCCACCGGCTCCGGCGTTTATGTCCATTATGGCTCCGAGCTTGTCCTCTTCGTTGCGCAGCATGTTGCGCAGCTCGAGTTTCTCGACGGCGGCGGCCGTGGCGGCATAGTGCTCGTCGAGCTCCTGTTCCGTGGTCAGCCCCTCCCTGACGAAGTCGGGCATCAGCGACAGGTCCTCGACCAGCTTGGCCACCTTGTCGTAATCTTCGACCCAGCTCTTTATCGAGGCCACCTTGCGCAACTGCGCCTCGGCCTTCTCGGGGTTGTCCCAAAAGGCGGGGTCGAGGGTCTTCTCCTCCTCGTTCTGCAACTCGATGCGGCGATGCTCCATGTCGAGGCACCGCTCCAACGTCTGGCAACGTTTCGTTATCTCCTTTATCTGCTCGGGTAATACCATAAATGCGTCCGTTATTCTATTTCCCAGTCCACGCCGTCCTTGCGGTCCTTGACACGTATGCCGGCAGCCGTAAGTCCGTCGCGTATCTTGTCCGATGTGGCCCAGTCCCTGTTGGCCTTGGCCGTAGCCCTGATGTCGAGCAGCATCTCGACCAGCGGCGTCACAAGATCCTTGCCGGCTGCGGCCGAGGCGCTCTTCTCGTCGCGAAGGCCCAGAATGTCGAAGGCCCAGCGTTTGAAGATAGCCTTCAGTTTGTCGAGATCTTCGGCCGTAATGGTTTGCTGCCCGTCGACAAGCTGGTTGATGATGCGCACCCAGTCGAATAGGGCCGAGATGACCATCGGCGAGTTGAGGTCGTCGGCCATGGACTCCTCGCAGCGTGCGGCCAACTCGTCGGGATTGACCGTCGAGGCGGCCGAGGGCTTGATCTTGCCCAGGGCCTCGATACCCTTCATCATGCGGTCGAGACCCTTCTCGGCAGCCTGCAGCGCATCGTTCGAGAAGTCGAGGGTCGAGCGGTAGTGGGCCTGCAGTATGAAGAACCGCACGGTCATGGGCGAGTATGCCTGCGCCAGCAGCCGGTGGTTTCCGGTGAAGACCTCCTCGAGCGTTATGAAGTTGCCGAGCGACTTGCCCATCTTCTGGCCGTTGATCGTAATCATGTTGTTGTGCACCCAGTATTTGGCCGAGTCGTGGCCGAGTGCCGATGTCGACTGCGCGATCTCGCACTCGTGGTGGGGGAACATGAGGTCCATGCCACCGCCGTGAATGTCGAAACGCTCGCCCAGATACTTCGTGCTCATGGCCGAGCACTCCATGTGCCAGCCCGGGAAACCGTCGCTCCATGGCGAGGGCCAGCGCATGATGTGTTCGGGCGACGCCTTCTTCCACAGGGCGAAGTCGAACGAGTGGTGCTTGTCCTCCTGGCCGTCGAGCTTGCGGGTGTCGGTGACGATGTCGTCGAGGTTGCGCCCCGAGAGTTTGCCGTAGTGGTACTTCTCGTTGTACTTCTCGACATCGAAATATATCGAACCGTTGGATTCGTATGCGAAGCCGTGGTCGATGATGCGCTTGATGAATTCGATCTGCTCGATTATGTGACCCGAAGCGTGCGGCTCGATCGATGGCGACTCGACATTGAGCGCCTCCATGGCCGACTTGTAACGCTCGGTATAGTAGTGTGCCACCTCCATGGGTTCAAGCTGTTCGAGGCGTGCCTTCTTTGCGATCTTGTCCTCGCCGTCGTCGGCATCGTGTTCGAGGTGCCCCACGTCGGTGATGTTGCGCACGTAGCGCACCTTGTAACCTTCGGCCTTGAGGTAGCGGAAGAGCAGGTCGAAAGTGATGGCGGGGCGTGCATGTCCCAGATGCGGATCGCCGTAGACCGTCGGCCCGCAGACATACATGCCCACATGGGGCGGATTTATCGGTTCGAATGTCTCCTTGCGTCGCGTAAGCGTGTTGTAGAGGAGCAGTTTGGTTTCCATAATGACAGATTTTTTTATCGGGGTGTAAATTTACAAACTTTTTTCCAAATACGCACGCCGTGCGGCCAAAAGCGGGGGCTTCGTGCCGCAACAGACGCCAATGGCGGGAAGCGTGGCCTTCCGACCCCGCGTGTCCCGCCATCGTAAACGAGGGTAATGATCTATTCGAATACTGTTTCGACAGAGCCTGTCCTTGTCGTACCGTCATCGAGATACAGCTTAATGGTCAGTGTTTGCTGCATGTCGATAACCGGCAAACACTCGGTTATAAGCAGGGGATATTCGTGCGACGGAGTATAGTAACTGGCAACAATAAGCCTGAGATCGTTATCCATGAGTTTGTTCAACGGCTTTCTTGTCGTAGTCATTTTAAAAAAGTTGTCTAACGCAAGATGTGTCATACGCTTCCTTGTGGCCGCAGCTTGATCGTCGTCGTTATTGTTGGTGAACAGGCTGTCATCGTAACCGCTTTCGATATACTTGGCGAATGATCTGTATTCAATGTCGAACAGATCGTTCAGCAATGAACCGGCCGGATGCTGTTCGTCCCAGTCGTTCGCACTCGTTATGTCGATACGTGCGATCGTGTTTGCGCATGAGGCCGGATAAGCATAAGTCTGGTCATCCGTTGTGCGATTGTATCCGGTATCTCCGTATTTTGCGCAAAGTTTCTTGAAATAATCGAACTTCTCAGGGTTGGCGTATTGAATGTATCCGACCTCCGGCCCGCTCCATATCTTGCATGTCAGAGTCAATGAGTTGTCCTCAATAACGTATTCGAACTGTGGCGACTGGCTTGCTTGGAAATATTCTCCGACATACGAAAAGCGATCCATATAGATTAGTTTTCTCATGCAGGAAACGCAGCAGAGTGCCGTCGCCAGAATAATGATTAGGCTCTTTTTCATAAAATCATTGAATTATAGGCAGTCGGTTTCTGAACTTTCCGCCGGAAAAAATATCTTATTGTATAACAGTTTCGACAGAGCCTGTCCTTGTCGTACCGTCATCGAGATACAGCGTAATGCTCAGGTTGTGCGTACCCGCGACTGTCGGCGGAGTTGTGGATTTGAATGCGAATATCGGAGTCTTGCTGTCGGGCCAGTTTCGCAGCAGCCTGAGGTCGTTCTCCTTCAGTTCGTCGATCGGAACGGTGCGTACCCTGTCGACGCTTGCCTTTTCCGCCTCGGCATAGCCGCTTTCGATAAAGTCGGCGTAACTCCTGTACGAAATTGTAAAACAGTCGTTCAATATGTCGCCGGCTTTGTGTGCCGTGTCCCATTCCATGTCACT
>DXGW01000060.1 GCA_019113665.1 Candidatus Alistipes excrementipullorum | reverse complement strand
TGCCGGCTATATCCATGTTGCGGAACCCGTATTTCCATGACATGCGGCCGCCGGTGCCTCCGGAGATGACGCGTTTGAGCATTGTCAGCATCGTGTATGCCGTCTGCTTGCTTATGGCGTCCTGCGACTGCGTGGTGAAGTTCGAGATGACGTTACCCTGACGGTCTTCGATGCGTGTTACGAATATCGGGTCATTGTGCACACCTTCGTTTGCGAAAGTCGAGTAGGCGCTGACCATCTCGAAGACATTCGACTCGAACGTGCCGAGGCACAATGCATATACCGGGTCTATATAGCTGCGTATTCCCATGTTGTGAATGAAGTCGGCGACGGCCTGAGGCTGTTTTGCCTGCTTCATGATCCATGCCGAATAGTTGTTGCGGCTGCGGGCCAGACCCCAGGCCAGCGGGTGGAGCGTGCCGTCATATTCGACCTTTCCGGCCTCCTTGGGCGACCATGCCGTGCCGAGCGACGTCTCGATGGTGACGGGAAGGTTGGGCACCATCGTGCAGGGAGTCATTCCGAGGTGGTCGATGGCGAACGTGTAGACGAACGGCTTGACCGTCGACCCGATCTGACGTTTGCCCTGCTTTGCCATGTCATATTTGAAATAGCGGAAGTTGGGCCCGCCGACATATGCCTTGATGTTTCCCGTGTGCGGGTCCATCGCCACGAAACTTGCACGCATTATGCGTTTGTGGTGGAGTATCGAGTCGCGCGGAGTCATCAGCGTGTCGCGTTCGCCCTTGAAGGTGAAGACCTTCATCTGGCACTTGCGGTCGAATGCCGCGAATATCTCCTTCTCGCTCGTACCGCCGCGCTTCATCTCGCGATAGCGGTCCGAGTTGCGTATGGCGCGGCGTATGATGGCCTCGCGTTCGCTCTTGCCGGTATCCTGGAACAGCACGCCGGTGCGTCTTACCTGCGCGTCCATCAGCGGCTGCACTTCGGTTGCAAGCTGTTTCTGTACGGCGGCTTCGGCATACTCCTGCATCGAGGCGTTGATCGTGGTGTATATCTTCAGACCGTCGCGGTAGATGTCGTATGTCGAGCCGTCGGCCTTGCGGTTCTTGAGGCACCAGCCGTATATCGGGTTTTCGTCATACTCCTTGACTGCCTGCTCGTAGTCCCAGTCCGTGAGGAACTGGCGGCGTGTCGGGCGCTTGGCGTTCATGACCAGGCGCAGCATCTCGCGGAAGTATGTCGCCTCGCCGTCGTTGTGGGATACGGGCTTGTAGTTCAGTACTATGGGCAGGGCCGAAATCGAGTCGCGCTCATGTTCCGTCAGCGCGCCGGCCGTCTCCATACGGGCCAGTACCAGATTGCGGCGTGCCAGGGCATTGTCGGGGTTGCGGACCGGTGAATAGCGTGTCGGGGCGTTGACGACACCGACGAGCATTGCGGCCTCCTGTATGTTCAGTTCATTCGGTTCCTTGTTGAAGAATGTATGTGCCGCCGACTTTATGCCGTAGGAGTTCGACCCGTAGGCCACGGTATTGAGGTACATGGCGGCGATCTCCTCCTTTGTGTAGTTGTATTCGAGTTTGAGGGCCGTGATCCACTCCTTGAACTTCGAGATGACGAGCTTGCCGGTGCGGGCCACCTTGCTGCGGTTGCGGACCGTGTCGCGCGGGAAGAGGTTCTTGGCGAGCTGCTGGGTGATGGTGCTGCCGCCGCCCTGCGAATGGCGCTGCAGGGCTATGGTTTTGACCCCGACACGTACGAGCGACGGGAGGTCTATTCCCGAATGCGACTCGAAACGTACGTCCTCGGTCGAGATGAGCGCTGCGATGATCGGCGGCACCTCCTTGCCCTTGAGGGTTATGTGCAGGGTCGAGTCCTGCGGGAAAAGGTCGTCGTACTGTATGTACGAACGGTTCTGGACGAAGAACGTGCCCAGCACCTTGCCCTCCTCGGAGTAGATCTCGGTGGCGAGGTTGCTTTTGGGGTTTTCGAGCTCCTCGAATGAGGGAAGACGTCCGAATGCGCCGACGGCTGTCAGTGCAAGCATCAGGAAAAGTATCCCCACGGGTGCGAAGACGATGCCCCATATCCATTTTATCAGGCGTCGGTTGTCGTGTCTATTATTTTCGTTTCGTCTGTCCATGTTTCGCATGTTCGGGTTATATAGCGTGCAAATTTACAAATTTATTGTCAAAAAGCCTCATCAGAAGGGCAGACCTACACCGCCGCCGATATATATCGGTCCTTTGCTCGGTTTGTATACCGATATCGTGATCGACGATGTCGCGGCTGCGGGCTGCCTGAACAGGTTTATGTCGAACGTTATGTCGCCGCCGTATGAGAAGAGATGGCGGCGGTGCGTGCGCATCGAGCCGCTGAGCATGTTTATCTGCGAGTAGTTGAATGTCGCATAGTCGAACCCGACGTTGAGCCTTATGCGCTTGAAGTATATGATGGAGGCTATGCCGCCTTCGGGATACCATACCGGCAGCTGGTAGTTGACCGAAGTGGCGATATAGTTCCGGTTGCTGATGTCGGAGGTCGAGAAACCGCGCGGCAGCAGGCTCGACGACGTGTATGAAAGGAATGAGAGCGTGTTGTCGCGTTTGAATCCTCCGATCGAGGTCTGGTATGCCGAGGCCAGCGTCAGCGAGTGGTGCGGGAAGAGTCCGGGAAGGTAGAACTTACCGTAGGCGACGATCAGGTCGCTGAACTTGTTGTTGTCGGGGTTTATTGCGTACAGCAGGTTCAGCACCATGCCTGTCCGCGGCGCGAAGTCGCGGTGGGCGAGCTGTACCATGTCCTGATATCCGAGCCCGAACTGCAGCGTGTGCAGACCCTTCTTGTAACCTATGCGGCGTATGTTTGATACGTTACCGTCGCCGTATGAGAGGTTGTTGACCTTGGCCACATAGCCGTTGGAGTAGTTCCACGAGGCTGAAACGGTCATGTATCGCGTGTGGTATCCGCTCTGGAACATCATCGGCAGCGATGCGCTTGTCGTGAAAGAGTAGTATTTCTTCAGTTTCGGGCTCTCGGGCATCACATAGCCTCCCTCGCCGTTGTTGAGCGACGGGTCCCACTGGGCAATGGTATAGACCTTCTGTGTACCTCCGTATGAGGCCTTGAGTCCGAGGTTTACACCGAGTCCGTAGTATCGCCATTCGCCCTGAATGAATGAGCCTTCGGCCTGGTTCCAACCGTATGTGGCGAACATCTCGGAGTTCGACAGCAGGTTCTGCGACATGACCGTGGCGCCGATGTTGAAGTTTATCTGCCCCTCCTCCATGATCTCGAATGGGTTGTACGAGGCCGGTGCCCATGAGTGGATCTTGAACATGTGCCCGATCTTGGAGTAGCGCCGCGAACGGTGTTTTGCATACGATGCCGTCGAGTCGGCGGGGGTGTAGTTGACCGTGTCGAGGTTTATCACGTCCCACTTCACGCGCGGCGGGTTGACCAGGTTTACCGGCAGGCGCGAAGGCTTGATCTCTTTCGCGGCTTTCGATGCCGGCTGTATGGCGAGGTGGTATCCGTGCTTGTCGTAGGTGGTCATGATGATCGAATCCCTGCCGGCCGGTGCCGGAGAGAACGATCCGTAGGTCGATTCCGAAAGGCGGTACTCGCGGCCGGTGGCAAGGTCGTAGCAGTGCGCCTCGTCCTTGCCCGAGGCTATCGAGCCGAAATAGAGTTTCCCGTCGGCAGCCTTAAGGTTCGAGATCGTTATGTATGCCCCGTCGGTAAGCCGGGTGATTCGGCCGGCTGCGCCCGATTCGCAATCGCTGCTGTCGACGCGCCCCAGCCACATGCCGCTGTTGTCGGTGGCTATGAAGTAGAGCCTGCGGGTCAGGTTGTCGTATGCCAGGCCGTGTATCTCGGTGAACTGCTCGACGGTGGTGCGCCGCTCCTCGTTCCGGCCGTCACCCTCGACGATCGAATATGTGCCGTTGGGATCGTATTCGACCCAAGCCAGCCTGGCCGAGTCCATGACGGTGGGATAGAGCGTATGGCGGCGCTTGCGTATGCTTCTGGGCCGTCCGTTGTCGAGGTCTATGTAGCACAGTGTCGAGTTGACCCGTTCGGCGAAGAGCGTGCTGCGGCGGTATTCGGTCCACCATACGCGACGGCCGTCGGTCGAGGGCCTCGTCGATATGTCGCCCGTATAGCAGATGCGTCTCTCGGCGCCGCTGGCGGCATCGGTCGCCACCAGGCGGGTCGGCCGGTCGAGGTCGGTCTTCAGCGACAGTATGCTTCCGTCGTCCAGCCATATCGGGTGCTCGTATGTCGTGTAGCTTTTGCCTGCCTTGACGGGTATGCGTGCCGAGCTGTCCTCGACATGCGGCAACGTGCTCCAGTACTTCTCAAGGTCGTTGAATGTCTCGCGCGTGAGCTTGATGACCGAGGTTTTGTAGAACTTCTTCAGCGATACGGCCGTAGTGGCTATGAGGTAGGGGTTGCGCACGCTGTAGTATGCCACCTGGTCCCAGATGTTGCAGTTGTATTTGGTGTATGTGTACGAAGCGATCTGATAGCCTATGTGGTAGTGGTCAGGGACGTTGTCGCGGTATGAGCCGCAGAACCATTTGTCGGTGTTGCGCCCGAGCGAGGCGATGTTGCCCAGGGCGCGGTAGTCGATGGTGAAACTCGGCTGCAGTCCGCGACCGAACGAAGACATCTCGGTTTCGGACATGACGGCATCGCCTTCGATGAGCCATAGCGGCAGGAATAGCAGTCCGACGGTCGAACTTTGCTGTCCGAGTACGTAGCTCAGGGCGCGTACCACGCCGCGGTTGAGGTTGTTGTACTGTACGGCGTGGCGGTATTCGTGGGCGACGAGCTGCTTGGCCCATGGCATCGAGTATCCGTCGATGGAGGGCGAGGTCAGGAAGTCGACTCGTTTGGGCAGCCACATGACCATTCCGTTCGACCGGAAGTTCTCGGGGTGCAGAATGAACGGTATGTTCATGGCCGAGTGCCGGAATCCGTATCCTATGTATGGCTCTACGTTCTCGATATAGAACAGCGTGCGGCGGGCCGTCTTTTCGACCGTTGTGGGGTATATGACGTCGACGCTGCTTTTCGTCAGCTTGTGCCAGTGCAACGACGCCGGGTCGGGACCCCACGAGTAGAACTGTGCCGATGCCGACCCGAAACAGAGCAGCGCCGCTGCTGTCAGAAGTATGTGTTTCAGTATTTTCAATATTCAGTTGCCAGCTTTTTTGCAGCGGTACCCGTTGCCTGTCAGGATTTCGACAATACGGTCGCGGTGATCGCCCTGTATGATGATCTCGCCGTCCTTGACCGAGCCTCCGACACCGCATTTCTTTTTGACGAGACGGCCGAGTTCCTGCAGGTCGGCCTCGCTGCCGACAAAACCGCGCACGAGTGTCACAACCTTGCCGGCACGCTGCTTCGAGTCGCGCCACACGCGCAGGTCCTGCTGTTGCGGCGGAAGAGTTTCGGCTTCGGGTTGTTCGTCTGTTTGGTATTTGTAGTCGGGGTCGGTAGAATAGACCATGCCGAGCCTCGATTTCCAGTCGTTTGCCTTCATATATGTTCCTTTCGAAGAAAATAACGCTTGATTGTCGTTATCTATTTTGCGCAAAGATAGTAAAAATACTATCTTTGTAAGACATGAAAAACCTGTTATCTTCCAAAAGCCTGTTTGCGGCCGGCAAGACCGATGTGACTGACCCCCTGCCGCAGCCGCTGCCGTATCGCGGCACCAAACGCCTGGTGAACGTCTACGTCGAGGGTTACGAGGACGTGGCTTTCTGGCGCGGCATATTCGACCACTTCCACAATCCATATCTGCGCTTCGAAATCTCGGTACCCACGCGCAAGGATCTGCCCAAGGGCAAGAAGGTGCTGATGTCGATGATTGAATCTTCCTCGGAGGAGTGTATCCTGTGTGTCGATTCGGACTTCGACTACCTTTTCGGCGACCGTACCGAGCAGTCGCGTGTGGTGAACAATGCGCGCTTCATGTTCCATACGTATGCCTACGCGACCGAAAACTTCCTGTGCTATGCCCCGTCGCTGCACAACGTCTGCGTCAAGGCGACCAAGAACGATACCCGCATATTCGACTTCCCGGCCTTCATGGAGGAGTATTCCAAGATTGTCTATCCTGTCTTCCTGTGGTATGCCTATTCGGCGCAGCTGCAGTCGGAGAACATTTTCACGCTCAACGACTTCAAGGCTACCGTGCGTCTCGGCTATCTCGACATGAAGGATAACGGGCGCCCGACTCTCGACTGGCTGCGCGGACATGTGGAGTCGCGTCTGGGGCTGCTTCGCCGCAAGCATCCCGACATGCAGGCTGCCGTGGACGATTTCGGACAGTACCTGCTGACTTCGAAGGGCGTCGTGCCGGAGCAGACATACCTCTTCATGCACGGCCATACGCTGATGGACAACGTCGTGATGATCATACTCAACGATGTCTGCGACAAGCTGCGCCAACTGTCGCTTGCCCGCATACACGCCTCCTCGAAAGAGGGTATAGCCCTGCGCGACGAGATAAGCAACTACAACAATTCTCTCCGGTCGATACGTGACGTGCTGCTCGACAACGAGAACTATACCTCATGCCCGCTTTACAAAAGGTTGAGCGTCGACATCGAACACTATATCGAGCATGCCATTTCAGTCATGCGCGACAGGGGCGAGATAAAGACCGACCTGCCCTGATGTGCCATGATCGGGAAAACGGAGATATATGAACAGCTGCGCCGGCTGACTTCACCTGTCGATCCGCGTTTCACGGAACTCGTTGCCCGTTACGGCGAGGCCGACCTGTGCAACCGCCGCAATTTCGAAGGACATCTGACGGCAAGCGGCGTCATCGTACGCATGCCGGAGCGTGAAGTGCTGCTGTTGAGACACCGCTCGCTCGGCAAGTGGCTTGCTCCGGGCGGACATACCGAAGCCGGAGACACGTCTGCCGCAGCCGCCGCACTGCGGGAAATAGTGGAGGAGACCGGTATTGAGGCCGATATGCTCGTGCCGACCAATGTGTCGGACGGAGTACAGTATTGTGTCGAGGTGTCGTCGCACGTGATACCTCGCAACGAGGCCCGCGGCGAGGAGGAACACATGCACCATGATTTCCGTTTCCTGTTCGCATATACGGGCAGCCGCACGATCCGTACCGATGAACGGGAGAGTGCCGGTTATGAATGGCTGCCGCTCGACGATGAATATGTACGCCGCGAGATACTCTGTACGGAGCGTGCGGACGCATTGCTGGAGGCCGCTCTTGAGGGGCTCTGACCTCGGGGAGGGATAACAAAAGGCCCGTCTTTTCACAAGACGGGCCTTTTGTTTGCGGCGGAGGGACATTACTTGCCCTTACGGACGATTCTCAATGTCGACTGTGTCGCCTGACGTACATATACTTCAGGTTCCAGGGCGTACTTGTTGAAGAGTTCCATGTTGTATCCGCGTATCGTCAGCAACTCCATGCCTTCGATGTGCATTACGTCGAACCCGTCGGCGCGCAGGGCCTGCATGGCCTCGGTTATGTGCCACGAGTTGTCCACGCAAAGGCTGAGGTTGACGGCCGAGTTGTGTACAAGGTGGCTCTTGATGCGGTATTTGGCCAGCAGCGAGAAGATCTCGGCCAGACGCTCCTCGAGAACGAACGAGAAGTCGCGCGGGCGGACGTTGAGCAATACCTGGTCGCGTTTGAGAATGAGTATGGGTATGTCGACGCGTGCCGAACTTCCGCGAATGACGGTTCCGGGCTTGCGTTTGTCCCCGAACGGACGGACATAGAGCGGAATGTTCTTGTTCTGCAGCGGCTTGATGGTCTTGGGGTGGATTATCTGCGCACCGCTGTATGCAAGTTCTATGGCGTCGAGATAGCTCAGCTCGGCTATGTGGCGGGCGTCGGGGAAGATCTTCGGGTCGGCATTGAGTACGCCGTCGACGTCTTTCCATACGGCCATCGACTCGGCGTCGAGTATGTATGCCGCCACGGCTGCCGAGTAGTCCGAACCCTCGCGCCCGAGCGTGGTGGTCGTGCCGTCGGGGGCGCCTCCTATGAAGCCCTGCCCGATGAAGACATTCTCGCGGGCGTTCTTCACCTCGGCCTGCAGCAGCGGGGCCGAGGCTTCGAGGTCGACGCTTGCGTCCTTGTGGCGCTGCTGCGTGACGATGCAGCGGCGCATGTCGATCCACTTGTTGGGCAGACCCGAGTGGTTGAGGTAGTCCGAGATTATGCGTGTCGACACCAGCTCGCCGTACGACACTATTGCGTCGTACCACAGTTCGGCGTCCTCGCTGCGGTAGTCGTTCTTTGCGACGAGCGCCTCAAGCTCGTCGAAGAGTGCCTCCACCGCCTCTATGCGGTGAGGTCCGTGATAGAGGTCGTCGATAATGGCGGCGTGCGACGAGCGCAGAGCCTCGATCTCGGCAGCGGCTGCCGCAAGGTCCCTCTTCTGCACTCCGGCGAAAACGCGTTCGAGCGCATTGGTGGTCTTGCCCATGGCCGAGACGATGACGAAGAGGTTCTCCTCGTCGCTTACGATCGAACGCAGGTTGCGTACTCCGTCGGCGTTCTTGACCGACGCTCCTCCGAATTTGTATACTTTCATTTGCTGGTTACTCTTTTGTTACCGGAACATATGGCGTGTCGGTGTTCTGGAAGAGGAATGCATAGCAGTCTGCGGCCTCCTCTATGCGTTTCGACGTGGGTTTTCCGGCGCCGTGTCCGGCCTTGGTCTCGATGCGTATGAGTATCGGGGCGTCACCGGCCTGTGCATGCTGCATCGTTGCGGCGAACTTGAACGAGTGCGCGGGAACCACGCGGTCGTCATGGTCGGCCGTGGTTATGAGTGTTGCGGGATACTTCACGCCCTCC